>JASEHT010000149.1 GCA_030018675.1 Smithella sp. | reverse complement strand
GAAGATTTTTGTTAAAAGACGGGAGAATGTGCTTTCAGCGCGGTCATTGGCGCCGCATCCCACATCTTGTGACAAAATATTCTTGACACACAAGAACGTTTCTTATACTGCCGACAACTAAAAGCAAGTATCAATTATTATTCTGGCAAAGTCTGCTGAAATAATAAAGGAATGACCATGAAACGACAACTCACCCGAACCGTGATGGCCGTTGTGCTGGTTCTAACACTGATGGGCTGCGGCAAAGATTCCGACCTCACCACGTATTCCGGAACCTACTGCATTCCCGCCCACGATCATGTGCTCCTGATTAATCGTCTCGGTGCTGCCGTGAGTTTCACATTGACGGCGGACAACCTGACACTGACAGGAACGGGAAGCGTACAGGACAGCGCCATGACATTAACCACACAGGTGGACGGTGAACCTTTTGTCCTGGACCTGGTTTTTGCCGCAGACGCAGGCAGCTTTACCGGAGAATATACGCTTGCCGACATGACAAGACCGTATAACGGAGTCAAGGGTGCCTGTCTTGATGACTATCCCCCGGGAGAGATTGAGCTTAGCGCCCCGTATGTCGATCTTGCGGACATGGCCTTTATCCATAAGGGTTTCGGATGTTCTGTGTCGGGACCGTGGGAGGATCACAGCGGTCTGGATATCGTTCCGTCAGGGAATCTGATGCCGATTCGGGCGATGGCATCCGGGAAGGTCGTCGAAGTCAATGCCTCACGCCATTCGCCGGACAACAACTGGATCACCAGCGTGACCGTTAAGTACAATTCAGTCTACCGCGTATTGTATGCGTTTGAAAACCTGACCCCGCACGATGCCGACCTGGATATCCAATTTGCCAATCTGTATGTGACACCGGGCCAGAGGATTGATGCAGGCTACATCCTGGGGCGTCTGCATACAGTCGAAGGGACGTATTATCATGTGCATATCTCACTGATCCGAAACGGTGAGCGGATTTGTCCGGAACCCTATTTGGAAGATGACGCAAAAACTGGGCTGAATGCTCTGATTCACGCGAACTATCCCGATTTGTCCATGTGCTATCCGTGCGAATAAAGATGTCTCTTTTTGAATCGTCTATCTTCGTGCCGATGCATGGAACTATCGATGCGATGTGTCGGTAATTTAGGCTTAATACCTACCTACCCTTTTCCCCTCAATCTTCAAGTCCGGCAAGGCTCATAATTTCAATGAGCGGCAAATATAACCTTGTGAAAAAATGAATATTTTGCTATTTTTCAGCGTCATTTAATCAGGACTTAATTATGAAGCATTTTGTTCTCGGCACGGCCGGCCACGTCGATCATGGAAAAACTGCGTTAATCAAAGCCCTTACGGGCACGGACACCGATCGCCTGAAAGAAGAAAAACAAAGAGGCATCACCATTGAGTTGGGGTTCGCCTCGCTCACGCTTCCTTCCGGCCAGACGCTCGGCGTCGTTGATGTTCCCGGACATGAAAAATTCATTAAAAATATGGTTTCCGGCGCCGCGGGCATTGATCTGGTCATGATGGTCATTGCCGCCGATGAGGGAATCATGCCGCAAACGAAGGAACATTTACATATCTGTTCCCTGCTTGGAATATCCCACGGCATTGTCGCCGTGACGAAAACAGATATGGTGGACGAGGAATGGCTTCATCTTGTCCGATCTGAAGTCGCTGATTTTATAAAAGGAACTTTTCTCGAAGGAGCCCCAGTCGTCGCTGTGTCCGCCGTTAAAAATGAAGGGTTGACCGATCTTGTTCAGGCGCTGGACGCGACGACGAGCAAGCTGGCCGAAAAAACAGATGACGGTATTTTCCGGTTGCCGGTGGACCGTGTTTTTACGATGAAAGGTTTCGGCACCGTTGTGACCGGAACGCTGATATCCGATCACATCAAAATAGGAGAAGAGGTCCAAATTCTGCCTGAAAATATTGCCGCGCGCATCAGAGGAATTCAGGTGCACAACCAGCAGACGGAAGAGGCCTGGGTCGGCCAGCGCACCGCCATTAATTTGCAGGGAATTGAAAAATCCACGATCAACCGCGGCGATGTTATCGTGCGCCCAAACACCGTCTGGCCCACACAACGCCCGGATGTGTTTGTCGAATATCTTTCTTCGAATCCCAAAAGCCTTAAAAACCGCGCACTGGTGAGATTGCATACGGGCACAAGCGAAATTATCGCGCGGATCATTCTGCTGGAGAACGATGAGCTTGCGCCGGGGCAGAGCGGATTTGCCCAGCTGATTTTATCCGATCAAGCCGTTTCCGTGGCCGGCGACCATTTTGTTTTGCGCAGCTACTCGCCCGTCACCACAATCGGCGGCGGCCGGATTATGGATCCCCTGCCGAAAAAACACAAAAGATTCAATCCTAAAATCCTTGACGATTTAAAGCGGCTGAGGGAAGGTAGCCTGCGGGACAGAATTTCCGTCATTCTGGAAAGGGCCGGATATACCGGTATCAATTTAAATCGGCTGGCATTGCGCCTGGGCGTTAAAGCAAAACAAATCGGCGAAGCCCTGGAACTTCTGCTCTCCGGCAAACAAGCTTTTCTTCTGGATAGCGACGATAAAACGGTTATTGCTTCCAGCCTTTTCGCCGAGATCGAATCAATCATAACGAAAATTCTTACCGCTTATCATAAGAAAAATCCCTTAAAAGAAGGCATGTCAAAAGAAGAATTGAAAGGCTCCCTGAAAAGTGACGTCTCGCAAAAACTCTTCAACATGGTGCTGACCTCGCTGAACAAAAAAGAAATGATTGTCAGCGACAAAGAGCATGTGCGTCTGGCCGGCCACCAGGTTCAACTCGCCGAAGACCTGGATTCTTTGCGCCGGGACCTTGCTGATATTTACAAAGAAGCGGGTCTCACGCCTTCTTCAATGACGGAGGTCATCAATCAATTCAGCGACCGGAAAAACAAAGCCCAAAGCATTATCAATCTGATGATCAAGGAAGGCGACCTGATCAAAATCAACGAAGATCTCTGCTTTGCCGGTGTATCCCTGAATAAACTGCGGAAGGACTATAAAGCCATGCTGATGAAAGACGGCAAGGCGACTCCGGCAAGTTTCAAGGAGCTGACCGGGCTTTCCCGCAAATATATCATTCCCTTGATGGAATACTTCGATATGGACAAACTCACCGTACGGGTCGGCGACCACCGTATTTTAAGAGAGAAAACATGAGCGCTTTCGACAGCATCATTAAAACCATCAGAATCACCCGGGCGGACAGCTCTTCCATGGCGGGATCATCCGGCAAAGTGATTCAGGAAACGAATCTTACCGTTCTCGTCAACGGGAAACCTTTGGCCAATATCGCCTGCGCCGGCATGCATTTGAAAGAACTGGGCGCCGGGTTTTTAAGATCGGAAAGAATCATCACCCGCAAACAGGACATTGCCGATATCCGGCTCCATAAAAATCAAATCAATTTTATCTTGAAGAACAATAAGTTTATTCCCGAAGCTTCTATAAAGAATATCGCATCGAGCGGGGCGCGCGGCAAATCGAATATCGGCGCGCTTACGCCGTTGAACTTTCCAGACAGTTTAACGGTGAAAGCAAGTTTAATTTTAAAAATGATGGATGAACTTTTAAACGGTTCCGCCATTCATAACAGGACAGGCGGTACGCACTGTTCGGCTCTGGCCTTAAGAAAGAAAATCACGATATTGCGTGAAGATATCGGACGTCATAACACTATCGACATGCTCGGCGGATACGCGCTGCTTCAAAACATCAATCTGCGGAAGGCAATCCTTCTGACCACGGGAAGAATTTCTTCCGAAATCGTATATAAAGTATGGAACATGGGCATCCCGATCATCGTTTCGCATTCCGCGCCGACGGCCAACGCGGTGACGTTATCGAAAAAAGCGAACATCCTGTTAATCGGATATGTGCGCAAGGGCAATATGAACATTTACTCTCAGGAAAGGCGGGTTATCATTTGAAGGCAAAAGAAATTTATCTGAAAGACATCAAGCAGGGAGACAAGGTGGTTTCTTCCTTTCTCGTCAACGAAAAAAACATGGCTTTCTCGCTGAAAGGATCTCCTTATCTTAACGTCAGGCTCAAAGACAGAACCGGCGAACTGGACAGCAAGGTTTGGGAAAATGCCGTCGAAATGGACAAGCTTTTTAGAAAAGGCGATATCATCTTTATCGAAGGAAGGGCGGCCAATTATAAAAATGCCATTCAGATCTCCATCACGAATATCAGGAAACTGTCCCCGGATGACGTCGAAGCCGGCGATTATCTGCCCGCCGTCAATGCCGACGTTGACGAACTGTTCAACGAGATGCTCGGATACATCGCCAGCATAAAAGACAAATCTCTCCGGGCGCTGCTGGATTCTTTTTTTCAGGAAGAAGAAACCGTATCGCTGTTCAAGAGGGCCCCCGCCGCCAAGGGGTTTCATCATATTTATCTGGGCGGCCTTCTGGAACATACCCTTTCGGTCGTGCGGTTGCTGCAGAAAACAGCGGATCATTATCCCGAACTCAACCGGGACATGCTGATGACCGGGGGCATTCTTCACGATATCGGCAAAATTCATGAGTTCTCCTATCAAAGTATTATTGATTATAGCGATGAAGGGCGGCTGATCGGACATATCGTCATGGGCGTGGAAATGATCAACAAAAAAATTGCCGCCATGGACGATTTTCCGCAGCAACTGGCTCTGGAATTACGGCACATCATTTTGAGCCATCACGGAGAATTCGAATACGGCTCTCCCAAACGCCCGAAAACGCTGGAAGCGCTCGTTGTCCATTACATTGATGATCTGGACGCCAAGTTTAACGCGTTCAAGACATTGATGGCGGATCCGGGCAGCAATGATTCGGACTGGACAACTTATAACCGCTTTCTGGAACGTTTTCTTTACAAGGGTAAAACTCTGTAATATTTCAGTCTCATTATATTTGAACTTGATTTTTAAAGGAAAAAAAGTTTATGAATACCGCGCCGAAGAAATTTTGTCCCGGGAATAAACATGTTAAACTGAACAAATCTGATCACAAGATATCAACGCTTTTGAATTGGATTGACACAGATAAAATAATCGAGGGGGAATAATGTAGCTATGGCGTATAGAACAGATACTTTATGTGGAATTTTTCACAACCAGGCATTGCGTTATGGAGATCAGGTCGAGCTTCTCCGGGCCAAGTTCGACAAAAACGGCGACCCGAGCAGCGCGTGGCACTCGCGGACATGGAAAGAAACCCGCGACGAATCCATGGGACTGGCCAAAGGCCTGTTGGTTCTCGGATTGAAAAAAGGCGACCGGATTGTTATTTTTTCGGAAAGCAGACCCCGGTGGATTATCGCCGATCAGGCCATTCAGGCCTGCGCGGCCATCGGTGTTCCCCTTTATCCCACCTTAACCGTGGATGAACTGGGTTACATGACCGCGGACAGCGGTTCCAAAATTGTCATCGCATCCAATCAGGACCGGGGAGAAATGGCCCTGAAAGCAAAAGCACAGGGCGTGCCCATCGAAAAGATCATCACGATGGGCTCATGGGAAGGCGCCAAACCGGAAGGTGTTTATACCTTTGATGAAGTCATCGCTTTGGGCAAGGGGAAAATCAGCGATGAAGAATTGGAAAAAAACATCAACAGCGTCATGCCGGACGATGTCGCTTCCATCATTTATACCTCGGGAACAACCGGCAAGCAGAAGGGCGCCATTCTGACGCAGAAAAACTGGGTATCGAACCTTCATCAGGCCTCCAATTCCACGCTTGTCCGTCGTCAGCGCGAGTTGGGACTGCATCTGACATTCCTGGTTCATCTGCCCATGTGCCACGTCTTCGGCCGGACAAGCGACTACCACGTCGGCGCTCTTCAGCAGGGCGGCATTCTGGTTTTCGCTGAAAGCTTCGAAAAAATACCGAAAAATCTTCAGGAGATTAGACCAAATGTAGTTATCAGCATTCCCCGTTTATGGGAAAAAATTTATGATACCACAAAATCCATAGTCTCCCGACAGAACAAAACAACTCAATCCATTTTTAGCTGGGCCATGAAACTGGGCGAAAAATACTCCGATGCCATGGCGAACGCCACAAGAATGGGGCAAATTGATTTACTTCAGTTCGCGCTGGCCAATATTCTGGTTTTCGATAAAATCAAAAAGACCGCCGGACTGGATCACGTCGTATTAGGAATATCCGGCGGCGGCAAACTTTCC
>JASEHT010000148.1 GCA_030018675.1 Smithella sp. | reverse complement strand
GGGGAGGGTACAAATGATTACTTCACCCTCCCTATATTCCTCCCCTCAAGGGAGGGACTTAAAAGGTTTGTGTTACTTTTGTTGATACTCCTGGAGAGAGCATACCTGCCAGTCCCTCTCTTTTATCGCGGTAGTCGCTTCAGCCAGCGCTCGCGCACCGGCAATGGTCGTGGTGTAAAGAATATTGTAAATCAGCGCGCTGTGCCGGATATGATAGGCATCCCCGGAAGATTTTCTGCCAATGCTGGTATTAATCACGATCTGAATGTCGCCGTTTTTAATGTAGTCCACAATGTGCGGGCGGCCTTCACTGATCTTAAAAACTACTCCGGCGCCGATACCGTGCTCCAGCAGGTAGAGGGCGGTGCCCTTGGTTGCCAGTATCTTGAAACCCATCTGCTGAAAAGTTTTGGCAACCGAAACAATCTTATCCTTGTGATAATCGTTGACGCTGATAAAGACAGTTCCCTCAGTCGGCATTTTAAAACCCGCCGCCATTTGCGACTTGGCAAAGGCCAGTCCGAAGGATTGATCGATGCCCATGACTTCTCCGGTGGATTTCATTTCCGGCCCCAGCAGAATATCCACTTCGGGAAAACGGTTGAACGGAAAAACAGCTTCTTTGACGGAGACATGTTTCGGCTGCAGTGCTTCGGTGAATCCCAGCTCTTTTAAAGATTTGCCCAGCATAACCTTGGTGGCGAGTTTCGCCAGCGGCACGCCGATGGCCTTACTGACAAACGGCACGGTGCGCGAGGCACGGGGGTTGACTTCCAGAACGTAAAGTTTTCCATCCTTGACCGCGTACTGAATATTCATCAGACCGACAACTTTTAATTCCCGCGCCAGCATTTTTGTTTGCTTTTTGATCAGTTCCAGAAGGTCGGTCGAAATGGTCAGAGACGGCAGAATGCAGGCGCTGTCGCCGGAGTGAATTCCTGCTTCTTCGATATGCTCCATGATGCCGGCGACAACCGTGGTCTCGCCGTCGCTGATGGCGTCCACATCAATTTCCACAGCATCCTCCAGAAACTTGTCAATCAGGATGGGATGCTCAGGCGACACAAGCAGAGCCTTTTTCATGAACGTTTTCAGCGTTTCTTCATCATAGACGATTTCCATGGAACGGCCGCCCAGCACGTAAGACGGCCTTACCAGCACCGGATAGCCAATGCGTGCGGCGGCCTGCAGCGCTTTTGTTGTGTCCCTGGCCGTGTCGTTGTCCGGCTGATTCAGCTTGAGCTTGGTGACGATTTCCTGAAAGCGATCACGGTTTTCGGCGCGGTCAATGGAATCGGGCGATGTTCCCATGATTTTAATGCCTGCGGCTTCCAGACCTTTGGCGAGATTGAGCGGTGTCTGACCGCCGAACTGCGCGATGACACCCTCGGGCTTTTCCGTCTGTAAAATATGCAGAACGTCTTCCAGCGTTACCGGTTCAAAAAATAGTTTATCGGACGTGTCGTAATCGGTGCTGACCGTTTCCGGATTGGAATTGATCATGATGCTCTCTACGCCTTCTTCGCGCAGAGCAAACGAAGCGTGAACACAGCAATAATCAAACTCAATCCCCTGACCGATACGGTTGGGACCGCCCCCAATAATAGCTACTTTGCGTTTATCCGACGGCCGTGTTTCGTTTTCCGATTCATATGTCGAGTAATAATAAGGCGTGTAAGCTTCAAATTCCGCCGCGCAGGTATCGACCAGTTTATAAACCGGCATGATTTTTTCTTTTTCGCGCCACTGGCGAATTTCTAACTCTGTCTTCTTCCAGAAAGCCCCCAGCGCCTTGTCGGAAAATCCCATCTTTTTGGCTTCCCGCAGCAACTCCACGGATGGTTTGGATTCCTTCAACTCATTTTCCGCATCAACAATTTCTTTGATCTGATGCAGAAACCAGGGGTCGATTTTGGTCAATTGATAAATTTCGTCAATCGACATTCCATTTTGCATGGCCGCGGCAATATAGAAAAGCCGCAGTGAATTGGGCTTGATCAATTTGCTCGTCAGAAATTCTTTTTTATCTTTTATCTCTTCCGGCAGAGGTTGACCCAGACCGAAACGCCCTATTTCCAGGGAACGAACCGCCTTTTGCAGAGATTCCTTAAACGTGCGGCCGATCGCCATCGTTTCGCCGACGGATTTCATGGACGTGGTGAGAAAATCCTCGGCCTGCGGAAATTTTTCAAACGTCCAGCGGGGAATTTTCACGACGCAGTAATCAATCGTCGGCTCGAAAGAAGCCATCGTCTCGCGGGTGATGTCGTTCGGAATTTCATCCAGCGTATAGCCGACGGCCAGTTTCGCGGCAATCTTGGCTATGGGAAATCCGGTGGCTTTAGAAGCCAGCGCGGATGAACGCGAAACGCGCGGATTCATCTCCACCACAATCATCTCGCCGGTTTGCGGATGCACGGCAAACTGAACATTGGAACCGCCCGTCTCCACGCCGATCTCGCGCATGATGGCGATGGACGCGTCCCGCATAATTTGATATTCCTTGTCCGTCAGCGTCTGGGTCGGCGCGACCGTGATGGATTCGCCGGTATGCACGCCCATCGCGTCGAAATTTTCTATGGAGCAGATGATGACGACGTTGTCGGCCTTGTCGCGCATCACTTCCAGTTCGTATTCCTTCCAGCCCAGCACAGACTCTTCAATCATGACCTCGGAGATCATGCTGGCATCCAGTCCCGTCTTGGCGATTGCAACCAGTTCTTCGCGGTTATAGGCGACGCCGCTGCCGGTGCCGCCCAAAGTAAACGACGCCCTCACGATAATCGGAAAGCCGATGTCGTCGGCAACTTCCAGAACTTCATTCATCGAGCGGGCCAAACCGCTTCTCGGCATGCGCAAACCGATTTTCTCGATGGCGCGCCGGAACTTTTCCCTGTCTTCCGCCTTGTGAATGACGTCGAGCGACGCGCCGATCATTTCCACGTTGTATTTTTTCAGGACTCCGCTTTCGGCCAGCGCCACGGCGGTGTTGAGACCCGTCTGCCCGCCCAGCGTGGGCAGCAGAGCATCCGGCCGCTCGCGGGCGATGATTTTTTCCACCGCTTCGGGCGTGATCGGTTCAATGTAGGTGCGGTCGGCCATTTCCGGATCGGTCATGATGGTCGCGGGGTTGCTGTTGATTAAAACAACCTCGTAACCCTCTTCGCGCAGGGACTTGCAGGCCTGTGTTCCGGAGTAATCAAATTCACAGGCCTGGCTGATGATGATAGGACCGGATCCGATCAGTAATATTTTTTTTATGTCACTTCGTTTCGGCATTTCTATTAACTTTCAAGATTTATATTGTCCTACTGCCTTTAACAGATGACGGAGGTATTAATACACCTGTCATGCCCGAATGGGCTTGTCGGGCATCCATTTCTTTCTCTGGATTTACCCTAGCGGGCACCATGGCCCGCCTTCGCGGGAATGACAAAGATATCACTCTTGCTTTCCACTCATCATTTTGACAAATTGTTCAAACAAATATTCTGTATCCCGCGGCCCCGGAGCCGCCTCCGGATGATACTGGACGCTGAAGGCCTGCGGCATCCGCATTCCTTCCGACGTATTGTCATTCAGATTGTGATACGTTTTTTGTGCCTTGCCTTCCACCGATTCGGGAACAACAACAAAGCCATGATTCTGTGAAGTGATTTCAACCCGTCCCGTGTCCGAGTTTTTTACCGGCTGATTGATGCCGTGATGACCGAACTTCAATTTCTCCGTATAACCGCCGATGGCCTGTCCGATAATCTGATGACCCAGACAAATACCGAACACGGGAACTTTGCCGATGATGTCACGCGCGGTGTCCACAATATAAGGCAGAGCCGCCGGATCGCCGGGACCGTTGGAAAGCAAAACGCCGTCCGGATTCAAGCCCAGAATTTCAGACGCCTTGGAAGAGGCGGGAAATACCAGCACCTCACAGCCGTTTTTTTCCAGCAGCCGCAGAATGTTATATTTCACGCCGCAGTCCAGAACGGCCACACGCATTTTTTTTTCGGATCGAACGGAAAAAGAACTGTCCGTCCGAACAGCGCCGTTTTCCCAAACATACGGCCTGGAGCAGGTCACCTCACGGACAAGATCGCGGCCAACCAAACCGGGATAACCCTTTAACTTTACCAGAAGAGAATTTTTATCACCGCTGTCCGTGGCAATAATTCCCTTCATGGCCCCGGACAGCCGCAGACGCCTGGTCAGGGCCCTGGTATCGATTCCCTCGATACCGATTTTTCCGTGTTCTTCGAGAAAAGACTTTAAAGATTTCGTCATCCGCCAATTGCTGGGATGAGGCTGATATTCCCTGACGACAAAACCCTCCAGATGAATGCCCGCCGATTCCATGTCCTCTTCATTGATCCCGTAGTTGCCAACGAGAGGATACGTCATGGCGACAATCTGTCCTTTATAGGAGGGGTCGGTAATGACTTCCTGATAACCGGTCATGCCTGTATTGAAAACGACTTCGCCCATGGTTTCGCCCGACCCGGCGAAAAACCTTCCCTCAAAGACGGAGCCGTCTTCTAAAACGAGCAGTGCTTTTCTCTTTTTACTCAGTAAAGGCATTTTATTTTCAGTTTATAAACAGCATTTCCCAGAACTTGGGCAGCGGCCAGATTTCGTCGTCCACCAGCAGTTCGAGGGTATCCACGTATTCCCGCAGCTCTTCCATCTTCGGTTTGACCTTGGAACCCAGCATTTCCGCCTTCTTCTGTTCGTCGTGCATGGCGTCGGCGGTCTCCACTTTCTGCTGGATGTCCTTGTTGGTGGCATAGATGTTGTTGATCAGGTCGTTGATCTTCTTGAGCATCTCGATCTCCGAAGAAACAACCGCCTCGGTGCCCAGGGCATCCTTGGTGGCGTTGATGGCTTCGGCCAGGCGCTTCTGATAAATGACCGCTGTCGGCAGAATCTGGCTCATGCAGATGGAATGGAGGCATTTGACTTCAATTTCCAGATCCTTGATGTAGCGCTCGATGTGAATCAGTTGCCGTGATTTGAGTTCTACCTGGGAAAGAACCTCATATTTCTCAAACAGATCCAGCGCTTTTTTGGTAATCAGCGCTTTCAATGCGGTGGGTGAGGTCTTTTCATTGGGCAGGCCTCTTCTTGCCGCTTCGGCTTCCCATTCTTTGCTGTAGTTGTCGCCGTTGAACAGAATCGGCTTGATGGCGGTGATTTCGTCTTTTAAGACATCCATGACGGCCTGATTAATGTTTTTGGAATCTTTTCTCGCTTTGATTTTTTCGGCGATATCGTCAATGCTCTCGGCCACGATGGTGTTGAGGGCGATGATCTGAGTGGAGATGGATTGCGAGGAGCCCACGGCCCGGAATTCGAATTTGTTTCCGGTAAAAGCGAAGGGCGATGTCCGGTTGCGATCGGTATTGTCCTTGCTGACCTGATATAAGGAGGAGATACCCAAGTCTATGATTTGGGCATCGGTTGCCTTGGTCACGGTTCCCTTCTGTATATTTTCCAGTATCTGCATCAATTGATCGCCCAGGAAGACCGATATGATGGCCGGAGGGGCTTCATTGGCACCCAAACGGTGGTCGTTACCGTAGGTGGCGACGGAGGCCCGCAGGATGTCGGCGTGTTTGTAAACAGCGCGGACGGTCGCGATCAGGAAAACCAGAAACTGGATGCTGTCCTGAGGTGTTTTGCCGGGATTGAGCAGGTTGTTGTCCTTGTCGTCAGCCATGGACCAGTTGACGTGCTTGCCGGAGCCGTTGATGCGGGCAAACGGTTTTTCATGCAGCAGAACGGCCAGCCGGTGTTTTTTCGCGACGGCCTTGAGGGTGTCCATGACCATCTGGTTGTGGTCAATGGCCAGGTTGGCTTCCTCGTAAATCGGGGCGATTTCGTACTGGCTGGGAGCGACTTCGTTATGACGGGTCTTGGCCGGTATGCCCAGTTTGAAGAGCTCTTCTTCCACGTCGTGCATGTAGGAGGATATTCTTTCTTTGATGCTGCCGAAGTACTGGTCTTCGAGTTCCTGGCCTTTGGCCGGAGGAGCGCCGACGACGGTTCTTCCGCCCAAAACCAGGTCGGGGCGTTTGAAGTAGTAGTCCATATCGATCAGAAAGTATTCCTGCTCGGGACCGAGGTTGGAGTATACTTTTTTGACATTCTTGACGCCCAGGAGCTTGAGCATGTTGACGGCGCTTTTGCTTAGGGCTTTAATGGAGCGCAGCAGCGGGGTCTTTTTGTCCAGGGCCTGACCGGTGTAGGAGATGAAAACGGTCGGAATACA
>JASEHT010000147.1:6013-6288 GCA_030018675.1 Smithella sp. | reverse complement strand
TGACATCTTCTTCGCGGACCGTGGCGCTGATCCCCGTTTTCTTGGCCTCCTGTTCAATCAGCAGATGCTCAACGAGTCGCTGAAGGAAAGATTCTCTGGTTTGCCTGATCACAGCGTCCTTGTCCTTTCCCTGATACGTCGTTTCGATATTCTTAAGATAAGGCGCGAACGCCACGTTAAATTCGTAGAGCGTTATGATATCATCATTCACCACGGCAATAATTCTGTCCACAACCTCGGCGCGAACCGGCGCGAAAGTCATCATCACGACCAGT
>JASEHT010000147.1:0-6003 GCA_030018675.1 Smithella sp. | reverse complement strand
GCAAAACCTCACAGCGATTCCTCCTTGTCTAATGTTTTTTGTCGGATTTTCCTGTTTTAATATCAGATACTTTTGTGATCACAGCTTTTCTTCTCAAATCGTCCAGCCATGCCCTGTAAGCTACTTCTTCTTTCTGCAATCGGATATCGGCGGTGACGTCTCCCCGGACATCCGCCAGGTTCGTTTCTCTCGCCCGCTGCATTTCCGTTACCTTGAAGACATGAAATCCGTAAGGGCTTTGCACGACGGGACTTATCGTGTTCAGCGGAAGGCTGAAAATCGTCTTGTCCAGTGGTTCCGGCATGATCCATCGGGTAATGAACCCCAGATCGCCGCCCCGCCGCGCTTCCGGACTGATGGAAACATCGGCAGCAACCTTCGCGAAATCCTCACCGGATTTTAATCTTTCCACCGCTTTTTCAGCCGCCGCCATGTCGCCGACGACAATCTGAAAAACCCTTGCGCGCAAATCGGTTTTATAATGATTGCGGCGTGCATTAAAATAGCCTTCGATCTCGTCTTCCGATATTTTTATTTTGGCATTCACATCAAGCGCGACGAGTCTCTGCAGAATCATTTCTTCTTTTAATCCCGCTTTCCACTTTTCATAATTGATTTTTCCCGCAGCGAAGAGACCGGCAAAATCTTCCCCGTAATCTCCCCTGATTTCCCTGATTTTATTTTCCAGTTCGTCATTGCTGACGGATATATTCAGTTCCTTAGCCCTCAACGACATGACTTTTTCCACAATCATCAAGTCGAGAACTTCCTCTTCAAATTTTTCCATATAACCGGGCTGATTCAGAAATTCCTCGGGCACCATATGTATTTTTTTGTCCAGGCGGGCCTGATATTCATCCAGATAAATTTTTGCATCGTTGACGGTGGCAACATAGGGACGGGCAGAACCGTCAAACTTGTCGCAGGAAACGATCATGCCTGACAAAACCAGACATAGCAACACGCGGCCAATGATGAAAATATGGCCCGATCCGCCGCCTGATTCGCTGAAATTATCAGAATATCGTCCCATTTTAATCATAACGTTTTCTTATATCCTGCTTGCGGCTATTGGGCAAGCATCTTTAACAACACATCCGCCTGAGCCAGAATCTCTTTTTCAGGAAGGGCCGATACCGGCACAAACAATTTGCAGTCCGGCGTGAAACGCAATTCCTTGATTTTCTTACGATAAAGAGCCATTATCGTCGCCGGATCAACCGGAGAATTCTCCCGGAAGAAAATATACAGATATTTGCCGTCGTAGCCCATTTTTTTGCCTTTGAGCGGTTTGAGACGATTCCTGATTTGTATGACCTGCAGCAGATTTTCCGCCCGGGCGGGCAACGCGCCGTAACAATCGTTCAGTTCCTCTCTGATCTGACTGATTTCCTCGTCGTTTTCAGCCAGGGAAATTCTCTTGTATAAAATCAGCCGCTGATGAACATCCTGCACGTAATCTTCGGGAATGTATGCCGAGATGCCGAGTTGAATTTCCGGCAGCGCCTCTTCCTCGAAGGTCTTTTCACCCTTGATCTCCCGAATCGTTTTTTCCATCAATTCCGTGTAGAGTTCATAACCCACCGCGGAAATATGTCCGGATTGCGACACGCCCAGAAGATTTCCCCCTCCGCGGATTTCCAGATCGTTGTAAGCGATGCGGAATCCGGAACCCGGTTCCGAAAATTCCCGGATGACCTGCAGCCGCTTCATGGCCTCGCGGGAAAGCATCGCACCTTTCGGCAGCAGGAGATACGCGAAGGCCTCCCGATTGGAACGCCCGACGCGGCCTCTTATCTGATAGAGCTGCGCCAGTCCGAATTTTTCCGCCCGATTGATGATGATGGTATTGGCCGTCGGAATATCCAGACCGGAGCCGATAATCGTTGTGCAGACTAGAACATCGCATTCCTGACGGATAAATCCGGCCATCGCCTTTTCGATCTCCACCGGTTTCATCTGGCCGTGCACAATGCCCACCCGCGCCTGCGGCACAAGACGCTGCACCAGGCGGGCGATCGAATAAATGGAGCGCACGCGGTCATGTACGAAAAATACCTGTCCCTGGCGCGCCAGTTCCTTTTCTATCGCTGATTTAATCGCGTCCTCGTCGAATTCCAGCACGTAGGTCTTGATGGCCATCCGGTCTTCCGGAGGCGTGTTGATGATGGATAAATCCCGGATGCCGACCAGCGAAAGATGTAGCGTGCGCGGAATGGGCGTGGCCGAAAGCGTGAGCACATCGACCAGCGTGCGCATCTTTTTCAATTTTTCTTTATGCGAAACGCCGAAGCGCTGTTCCTCGTCAATAATCACCAATCTCAAATCCCTGAAGGCCACATCCTTTTGCAGGAGCCGGTGCGTGCCGACAACGATGTCCACTTTCTGGCCGGCCAGATCCTGCAGGATTTTCTTTTGTTCCGCCTTGCTCTTGAAACGGTTCAACACATCGACCCGAACGGGAAGATCACGGAAACGCCGGGAAAAGGTCTGATAATGCTGCTCCGCCAGAATGGTTGTCGGCACCAGAACCGCCACCTGCTTGCCGTCCATCACCGCGCGAAACGCGGAGCGGATCGCGATTTCCGTTTTGCCGAAACCGGCGTCGCCGCAAATCAGCCTGTCCATCGGTTTGATGTCATCCATGTCCTGATGAATATCCTCGATCGCCTTCACCTGATCCGGCGTCTCCTCGAATTCAAACGTAGAGCAGAATTCCTCGTAGATTCTGTCGGGCGGCGCAAAAGATTTTCTCTCCATGACCTCGCGGGCGGCATAGACGGCGACGAGTTCTTCCGCGTACTCGCGCACCGATTTCTTCACCTTTTCCTTGAGCGCTTCCCACGACGTGCCGCCCATCCTGTCGGTTTTCGGCACATAACCTTCGGGACCGAGATAGCGCTGGATGCTGTTCAGCGCGTTGACCGGAATATAGAGTTTATCGCCGTCGGCGTATTCGATAACCAGAAAATCATTTTCGATTTTGCCCACCGTGATTTTCTTCAAGCCGCGATAAACGCCGATGCCGAAATCCGTGTGCACGACAAAATCGTTTTCTTTCAGTTCGCCGAAGGATTTCAAGAAATAGCCTTCCCGGACTGCCCGGACGCGCCGCCGGGGGGCTTTTTTGACAAAGATTTCCGCTTCGCTTAAAAGAACCAGTTTCATTGCCGGGAAAATAAAACCGGACGACATTTCTCCCTGCACCAAAACAATCCGGGGTCCGGTTTCATGGGACCGGATAATCTCCAAAACGGATTGCTCCGCCGGCGCCTTCCCGGAAGGCAAATCGTAAGACAAAAGAAGATGGTTCATTCTCTGAAGCGTTTCCGGCGTCGGGCAGAAAAGAATAATCAGCATATCCCCGGCAAGCCATTCTTTTATCTTTTCTGCCGTCCATCGCAGATGCGCCTCTTCCTTGATTTCTCCGGCGCGCAACTCTCCCGCGCAAACATAGGGGTGCGTTTCCAGGGCGACCGTAACCGCCGTTTCATCCTTTGTTTCCAAATCCAGAACATCCAGAGAAATTTTTCTCATGCCGTCCCAGAAAGCCGTCAATCGTTCAGCATTAATGTAGGCGTTTTCCTTCTCCAGATAAAATTTGCCGCTGTTTTTTGTTTTGAAAAGCAGCTTGTCGATATTGAGCTGCGCGTTTTGCATCGCCTGGTGAATACCCGGAGGATTGTCCAGCACCGCCAGCGTATTGCTTCCCAGATAATCGAACACACAGGACAGTTTGTCCGTGGAAAGTCCTTGATCATGGTCGTAGGATTCATAAAAAAGCGGCAGGAATATCGGGTTGACGGAACCGGCCAGATTGTTCTTCAGCGTATCCACCAGCCGGTTGCGCATTTCGCGGGGAAGCGAAAGTTCGTCGGCGCGCCGCCGGATATTCCGGACGGCCAGTTCCAGCGTTGACGCATTGATGATGACCTCGCCGGCGGGAGGTAGAACAAAAGCGGATGCCGCCTCCAGCGAACGTTGTGTCGCGCCTTCAAATTTCCGGATGGATTCGATGTCATCGCCCAGCATATCCAGACGCAACGGATTTTTTTCCGTGGGCGGAAAGATATCAATGATATTGCCGCGAATGCTGAACTCCCCTTTTTCCTCCACCAGACTGACCCGCCGGTAGCCGCCGTTCAGCAAAAAGGCGCTCAGCTCATCGCGGTTGATGGTATCGCCGGTGGAGATGATCCGCAGATACTGATTAAAGCTGTCGGACGGCATCACCTTCTGCATCAGCGCCAGCGCCGAAGCGACCACGATCATTTTGCTGTTCACCTGCAGATTGGCCAGAACTTCCAGCCGCGCCAGTTCCTCTTCCTTCTGCAGAGCGAACATGTCGATCGTCAGAAAGTCCAGCGCCGGATAATGAAAGACCTCCCCGTTTCCCAGAAAAAGCATCAGATCGCGCGTGAACGCCGCGGCATCTTTTTCTTCCGGGCAGACAATCAGCAAAGGTTTGCCCGTCTGCTCAAAAAGCGTTGCGATGAAAAAAGCGCCGGCCGATCCCTTTAATCCTCGGATATCCATTTGAGGAACCGCGTCGTCAATCTGCCGGATAATCTGATCAAGCGGTTCAAAGGTTTTCTGAATCTTTTGTGTGATAATTTTCCGCATAAAAAATCCTGAAGTAAAATCAAGTAACACCAAAACCCATTCTGAATCAAAAACGGTATTTTGATTTCAAAACGGGTCATTCGTGATCGCGATGCTTTCTAACCCCCTTTGGCGGATAATTCAACGGGAAACTTCACCGGCTTGATTTATCTTTGAAAATCAACACTTTTCAAAATTATTGACAAGCGCTCCGTCTTTGATAAACTGCCGCTCATCAATTAGTGGAGATTACATAATGATTTCTGTGGAAAAAGCATTAAAGACAATTCTTGTTAATTTCCAGCCGCTGGGTCTGGAAAAGATAAATATTCTGGATGCCCGCGGCAGCGTCATCGGTGAAGACATTATCGCGCCGCGCAATATTCCTTCGGCGGCCAATTCAGCAATGGACGGCTACGCCGTTCGCTATGCCGACGTCAAAAACATGCCGATGACACTGAAAATTATCGAAGACATCCCGGCGGGAAAAATCGCCCGGAAGAAAATCAATCAAGGCGAGGCTGCCCGCATCATGACCGGCGCGGTGATTCCGAAAGGTGCCGACACCGTGATCCGCCAGGAAGACACGAAAAAAGACGGCAAAACCGTCATGATATTTACCGGCGCGAAAAAAGGCGAAAATATCCGTCTTGCCGGCGAGGATGTGCGCAAGGGCCAACTCGTCATCAGAAAAGGAGGCGTTCTGCGTCCGGCGCATATCGGCATGCTCGCGGCGCTGGGCAAGTCCTCCGTCAGCGTTTACCGGAAACCGCGCGTGGCGATTATGTCCACCGGCGATGAACTGGTCGATATCAAAACCAAGCCCGGCCCGGGAAAAATCGTCAACAGCAACAGCTACTCTCTGGCGGCGCAGGTGCTGGAATGCGGCGCGATACCGGTGATGCGGGGCATCACCCGGGATAAAAAATCCGATCTGGAGAAAAGGTTCAGACAGGCGCTGAATGCCGATGTGATTATTTCCTCCGGCGGCGTTTCCGTCGGCGATTTCGATTTTGTGAAAAACGTCATGGGAGCAATCGGCAACGCCATGCATTTCTGGCAGGTGGCCATGAGGCCGGGCAAGCCGCTGGCTTTCGGCGCCATTGAAGGCGTTCCACTGTTCGGCCTGCCGGGCAATCCCGTATCCGCGATGGTTTCCTTTGAACAGTTTGTTCGCCCTTCGCTTTTGAAAATGCTGGGACATAAAAAAATCTACCGCCAGACCATCCAGGCCGTTTGCACCGATGGCTTCGAGAAGAAAGCGGGTTTCCGGCATTTCATCCGCGCCATAGTCAAAAAAGAAAATGGTAAATATGTCGCCACCACAACCGGCGATCAGGGTTCCGGTATTCTGAAATCAATGGTCGCCGCCAACGGCCTGATTGTTCTGGGAGAAAATCA
>JASEHT010000146.1 GCA_030018675.1 Smithella sp. | reverse complement strand
CATGATCACGAGATCATATTCGTTCAGAAACGGAAGGCTCCGCGCATCGTGCTTCAAAAACTTTATTTTGAGGTTCTGCTCTCTGGCTTTTTGTCTGGCTCTGGCCAACTGCGAACCGGACAAATCCACACCGGTCACTTTGTAACCCCGCTCTGACAATTCAATCGCGTGCCGTCCCGTCCCGCATCCGACATCCAGAATCTTCAGCGATTTATTGTATTCGATCTCTTGCTCTATAAAATCGCATTCCCCGATCGTTCCCTGAACAAAGACTTCCTGTTCGTATTTTTTCGCGTAATTCTCAAATAATGCCTCGTACCACTGCTTCATTATCTTCCTCCGGGTTGTCGCTTTTCGTGGTTATATAAAATATCTGACTGGAAATCAACAACAAGGCCGCAAGAAACAGGGTATCACTTAATTCCTCCTCCCTTGATGGGAGGGGTCAGGGGAGGGATCTAAGCGGTGACCCCGGCTAAAGGGAATTGGAAGGAAAGGTTTATTCGACTGAACCTATGCGGTTGATCGGACTTTCAGATTCACTTTCAAACCATTTAAAATACGTTTCCGCCCCCGAGATACCCTCGTTAATCAGGGCATTTTTCTTCTCCCGGCTGATATCAAAATCCGTCATCTTGACATCCAATGTGTTGATGTAGAGCGTTCTCTGCCAGTCGTCACTGTGTAAATGCTGGTTCTCCTGAACAGACATGACCGCTGAAATCAACGACTTTAAATAATCAAAGAAATCTTCTATCTTTTTCCCGGCAACCGGTTCGTTGTATCGGTACAACGCGATTTCTTCGGACGTATCCAGGCGCAATCCCAGCGTTTGCCGGTTATAAACATACGGACTTCTATCCGGCTGATCCAGCAGAAACGCCGCGTTTTCGCGGTTGTAATACTCCACCCGCCGGGCGGCTTCGGCTTCATTTTTCATATCTATATATTTTTCTCTATCGAATAACTTCACCGGATAGTTGAGAATGACGCCGCCATCCACGTAAACATCCTTTCTCGAACCGTGTCTGACCGCCGCAAAAAACAGCGGAATGGACATGCTGATGCGCAACGCCTTTGCCAGAGCCATCTCCGGATGGCGCTCCGCCGAAAAGCATTCCGCATAGCCCGTTGATAGATTGGTGCCGATAATGTAGAGATCCGGCTTATCCGCCTTTTTCAGATCTTTGAACGTGGCGTTTTTGCTTCCCAGCTTCTTTTTGACCAGGTCTTCTATCCATCCGGAAAAATAATCGCCTTTATTCCATCCGAATTTTGTTGTCAGTCTTTTCACATCTCTAATGATGCCGAAAGAATTATCCATGAAAGCCTTGAAATCCGTTGAATCAAGGATGTCTCTCTGCTCTTGCATGGAGTAGCCAAGCGCGTAAATCAAGGCGTTAATGGCCCCTGCGCTTGTCCCGCCGACGCGCCGTATGCCTTCCAGATGCCCGCGCTGCGCGAGCACCTGCATCGCTCCCACATACGCGATGCCCTTGACTCCGCCGCCCTCAAATACCAAATTTCTGAATTGCGTTTTCATTGTTCACACCTCGAAATAATCAGTGAATTAAAGTAACGCTGATCCGAAGCAACCAAACGGCTGCAAGCGGCTGGATTGCTTTTGTTATGAGATCATGACTAATCATAAAATCAATATTTAATTTCATGGCCGCATTTCTCACATTTAACTACACGCCTTTGGTCTGAATCCAATATCACTTGTATCTTTTGATTTAAAAAACCATTTATTTTTATTTTTTCGCCAGCATAAATCTTTTCATTATATTCTACCGGCACTTCAGAATTTTTAAATTTTCCTATGCCATCACTAATTAATTGACCTTGATCTCCAATGGAAAGCGTAAAACATTTATCAGCCCCTGGTATAATTACAATTAACCCTGGTCCTCTCAGCCCTAAATATCTGCCAAGACGAAAGAGCACTAATCTTTGATGCTCGGATGCAACCTTCAAGCCAGCGGATAAGAACATGATAATCAAAATTACTAAAACTATTTGAACAATCATTTAATAAATTCTCCTTATTATACAGTCTGTATAATCTGTAAACACAAACTGTTATTTTTTATATAAATCGTTGAAGGACATCATTTATGGAAAATGGGGACAGCCGTCCCTATACATCCTCAAGGTTTATTTCCCCAAAGTATTGCCATTAAAAAGATAAGAGCCAGTAGCATCAGAAGCGGTAAAGTAATAACAGAAACCCATTCAGCTCCCCAGTTTTTTCCAATCTTGCGTTGTTGATCAATGTTTTGGTCATCTTTTATCTGCAAACTTTCTTCTAATTCTCTTCGCCTAAAGATAGTACGGAAACCAATAATTGTTCCAGCAATCATTAATATGAACGCTAACACCTGAAAAAATCCACAAATCCTAATGACGACAACAAACAATGGATCAACTTTCCCATGAGTGTTAGGAGGCATTACAAAATATATATAGCCAAAAAAAATGATGATGCCGGAAACAAGACATAATAGCCCAAATCCAATAAATTTTGCCGATATTTTTCCCTCTTCTTTTGGATTATAAGAGTTACTGATTTTCTTCTTCGATGAGGATGTCTTTCCTTTGCTGGTGTCGGACACTGCTTCAGTCACAAAGATGGATTCGTTGCTTTTTAAAGCGGTTATTTAGATCGTCCCATTCATCTCTGAACTCTACAGATTTTTTTACATTTTCAAACCGGTTTCCTTTCATGTCTATTTTAGTGCCTTTAGGGATACTTACTCCGACATTACAATCAACGAAGGTGTTATCTTTTAACTGTATCCCAGCAGAGGCAGGGCTTTGACTTGGACTCGAACCCTGACGCCCAGTTGGCATACCGGGTGCGTTAAACGAGCTGAGAATTGGATGTGCGATGGAACCACATTTTTTACAATAAGCAAGGTTATCCCGCTCTACAATTTTTCGCAATTCCTCGAACACTTCAGAGCACGAGGAGCATTTATATTCATAAATAGGCATAAGTTATACAATCTCAGCTAAAAACATCGACACCTGAAATATACGGCGGTAGGCCTCCCTCATGGCGTTGTAAAAACACTGAGTAATTTCTTTTAAATACTTCATTATTGGAACTCTCCTTAATCCACTGCTGGACGCTTTCTAAGATATCGGCACAAAACAGGCGCACGTCCAAGTTAAGGGCGTCATTGAGTATATTGTTGTGCATCTGGATTTCGGGTGAACTCACAGGATCAATGAAGAGAATTCTCCGGTATCCGAGGTTGTTGTGTTCAGCACGACCCTGGTGTAGAGCCGCACATCTAAAGGCGTAACAATTACTACCATCAAGGTTCCCATTATACTTTGGGGAAACATAACGATCGAACCAAGCTTTATATTTGCTGCCACTAGCTAAGCCATCTTCTGATGATATTGCCCCGCAGATATCCGGTAGCGCTAAACAACAAAATAAGGCTAAATAGAATTGGCCAGAATCCAAGGTTTCCCTGATTTGTTCTAAGAATTCCTTCATGATTTACTTCCATACATAACGTCGGTGTTGAGCTGCCGTTTTTGGGAGCGGAAATTGCATTTATGAAATTGTCCGTACCAAAAACCAAGCGCAACGCAGCCGCCCCCGTGGGGCGGAAACTGCTCTAACGCATTTGTTAATTTGAAAAGATGTTGATTGACCCGACTTTGACGGAATCATGCCTGATTGCCTCAACAACTTCTTTAATTATTAAAACTGAAACTGAAAAAATTAGAAGACTTGTGGTGATAAAACACGACTTTGAATAATATGTCAATATTTTTTTAGAGGTATTGATAATGAATTGAAAGGGTTACGGGCATGTTATATTATTACGCCGGTAATTAAATACATGGATAATGACGGGCAATATTATTTTTTACATTAATTCAACTTTTTATTATTACTGGATTCCCGCCTACGCGGGAATGACACCTTGTATAGATTTTGTTGCCGGAATAATAACGTTCTTGTCATTGGATAAGATTCCTCACCCCGACACGTTGGGATTCGGAATGACATTCCTTGCTATTGCGAAACAGTCGCATACGCCGGGCAGGCTGTTCACTGTCGTGCACACGCAATGGCTATAATGGCAAATAAGGGAATGACACTATTTGTGGGCGTTTGTTTTAATCTGCAAAGCGGAGAAGAAATTAATCACGGCGATAATCGCGCCAATCAGAAAGACATACTGATATCCCCATTTCAGCCAGACAAAACCGCCGAACACGGCAATGCCGATGGAGAAAATATGATCAATGCTCACGCCCATCGTCAACGTCTGCGATACATCTTCAGGCCTGACGGCGATTTTTTGCAGATACGTCGCCCTCGCCATGCCGGCTGATATCAGCAATTGATCGGCAATATAACACGCAAACGCTATATACATGGCTGTGGTTTGCGAAAATACATCCCGTGAAAAACCATAGCAAAGGCAGACAAAAATCAAAATGGCCGCCTCGGAGGTGAGAACAAATCTTTCCCCCAGTTTGTCAATCGCCTTTCCCAGCATGGGTTTGAAAAATATCCCGATGACGCCGCCGATGGTGAGAAGCGTAGCCAGCACCTGTGTCTTCTGCTGAAAAACGGTGACAAGCACCCAGGGGGCGAATGTCAGAAAGATTTGTTTGCGGGTTCCATACAGAATGCTCAGCCAGTAATACAGTTTGTATTCTTTTCGCAGCTGAAATTTTGTCCTGATGGGAACAGGCTCGTCTTTTTTCATCAGAAATATCAAAAAGGCCACGGCGGCAAATCCGGCAAAAGCCGCCACGTAGGACGTTTTAAAATCCATGTTGAAATATTTGAATCCCAGAAAAATGAAAAAGCTGCCGATAATCATGGAAACATTGGCGACGGCGCTCAGTTGCCCGAGTCTTTTCCCCGTTTCTCCCTTCACGGCCAGTTCCATGCCGATGCTTTGATTCAAGGGCAGGAATAAATGCTGTCCGATGCTGAATATAAGAAGCCAGATCAGCATAACGGAAAAACCCGGCGAATAAAATCCGATGAACAGGATGCCGAAGGCGCAGAGCATATTGGCCATGGCCGCCTGTCTTCTGGAACCCGAGAAAAACAACATCGCGGAAACAAAGATAACCAGAAGACCGGGCATTTCACGCGGGATTTCCAGAAGTCCGCGCTGCAAATCGCTGATGGCAAATGTTTCGTGCAGAAAATTATTTAACGTGGAATCCACGATGCTCTGCGAAAAACCGAAAATAAAGCTGGCCGCCAGAAAAAGACGCAAGTCCTTCGGTATTTTCGTGAGCGTATTTTTAGTTCGAGTAATGATAATTTTAACCCTCTATTGTCGTCTCCCCGCCCCTGGCGGGCGGGGATTAAGGGGAGGGGTAACTTAATTTTCAACCAGCATCCGCCGGTCGTCACCCTCACCCTAACCCTAACCCGTCGAGGGTGAGGGAATTAGAGTTTTTTCATGTTTCACGCTTCACGCTTCGCGTTAAAACCGTTTCCGGTTTTAAACAATATCCCCGCAATAATTTGTAATCCTTGACACATTTTCTTTCTTTCCATATATGTTTTTACAAAAGAAAAATAAAGGATATTTTCCCGGATGGCAAAACCACGCATTCTTTTTATGGGCACACCCGCTTTCGCGCTTCCTGCTTTGCGCTTGTTGCATGAGCAGAGCTATCCCATGGTCGGCGTGGTCACCCAGCCCGACCGCCCCAAGGGCAGAGGCTTGAAAGAGGTCGCGCCGCCGGTCAAAATTCTGGCGCAGGAACTCGGCCTGCCCGTTTTTCAGCCCGACAAAGTTAAAGATCCATCTTTTATGGAGCTTTTAGAGAAACTCCAGCCGGAGATGATTGTGGTTGTCGCTTTCGGCCAGATTCTGCCTAAAGCTGTTATTGATTATCCGCCGCTTAAGTGTCTGAACATCCACCCTTCCCTTCTGCCCAAATACCGGGGCGCCGCGCCGCTCAACTGGCAGATTATACGCGGGGAAACAAAAACCGGCGTCACCATTATGCTCATGGATGAAGGTATGGATTCCGGCGATATCCTTTTGCAGGAAGAAACCCCGCTTGGCGCAGCAGAAACCTATGGCGAATTGCATGACCGTCTTTCACAGCTTGGAGCTAAACTGCTTTTAGAAACCGTAGAGCAACTGGCCAAGGGGACAGCCAAAAGGAAACCGCAGGACGTAGCCGGTGTTACTTTCGCGCCGCGCCTTACCAAAGAAACGGGAAAAATCAATTGGAACAATAAATGCTCCGATATTGTAAATCTTATCCGCGGATTGAATCCGTTACCCGCCGCTTATAC
>JASEHT010000145.1 GCA_030018675.1 Smithella sp. | reverse complement strand
GGCATGTTAGCCATCCCGGGGATTGGCCCTTTTATTGCGGCAGGTCCCATCATGCCGCTCTTGCGGGCGCCGGTGCGGGAGGATTGGCTGGCGGGATAGCCGGAGCGCTGATTGGCATGGGGATTCCCGAGTATGAGGCTCAGCGATATGAAGGCCGTATCAAAGAAGGGGGGATCCTGCTTTCTGTCCACGCCGATGACAGCGCCTGGAAAAATAAAGGCAAGGACATTCTGAAAAATACAGGGGCTGAAGATATCGGCGTTAGAGGAGAATCCGGCGCTGACTATGATGTCAGCGACAGACCTTATATTAAAGCATCTAAAGATGCCACGAGGACTGATCGCGACGAGCACGTCACGCCCCGGATCGTTCCTGCTGAGTCTACTAACGCAAATACGCGCTTCAGGAGCTGATAAAACTATTTTAAGAGAAACAAAACAGGAAGGGAATATCCTACGAACGTGCCAAAGAGCAACGGGTTATAAAGGATCGGCCTATTAAAACAACCAGATCGCCTAAGTTGTCCTTCAACCATGCTACAAGGTGTTAATATTATTGTGAGACTAAAATTTCAAAAACGAAGTGAATTGAAATTTGTAAGTCGAACAATCCCGCGATAAGCGGAGGGTATAACCGCGCTCCTTGGGGCGGAATTAGGGTCCAGGGCTTGCCCTGGGTTTCATACCCGTGATTATACGGGAAGTAGCACTTTTATCGCTTCCTCCTGGAAAATAAAAAGAGAGGTGCTTTAAATGAAAAATACTATCGTGAAAATAATGGCATTGTCGCTTATGTTGACAGTTCTATCATTATCCGTCGCTTATGCCGCTGGCAATCCGAAATCCATAAATAAAAGCAATGATGAGCAGCAGTTAAAAGATAAATTGACAGGTATTGACGGGAAAAGAGCGGTCGCAATAGCCAACAAGTGGCGCATGGATAAAATTGACGTTGTAACTTTTGTCACACCGGAGAAGGTAACTTTCAAGTTCAAAGATGGACAGATGATCAGTGTACCGCTACCCGATGATGTAATGATGGTTTCAATCGCGCCATACATTGACAAAACTCATGAATGTATAACGCATTATATGTCGAGTTGCGATGCAGAAATGAAAAACATAAACGTAAAAATCTTAGCCGTTACTGCCGCTGGCAAAACCCTGATTAACAAAACCATGAAAACAGCACCGACCGGTTTTCTTGATCTTTGGCTGCCCAGAAATCAAGTCATTCATATAACAGTGAGCGCCAAAGGCAAAAGTGCAACCGGGAAAATATTTACAAACAGAGACAGCAAAACATGCGAAACAACTCTCAAGCTGGAATAATTGAATCATATCTGAAAAGGAGATGCCGAAGATGAAAACATTTTTTAATTTATGTGTTTTTATGATGGCAGGATTGCTGGTGTCCTGCGGCGCCGGTTGCTATGACGGGCAAGGTCCCGGTGGGGGACCCATGATGCATTACGGATTTGGATATGGAGGAATGTTTATGTGGGTTATTTTTTTAATCGTCGTTGGCGTGCTGATTTATTTCATTGTTCAAGCCCAGAAAACAAAGGGGCAGACACCGGCACAGGGTGAAAGCCCCTTGGATATCCTGAAGAAGCGCTATGCTAAGGGGGAAATCAGTAAAGAAGATTTTGACCGGATGAAGCATGATCTTGAAGCTTAATGCCTTTCAAAAAGAAAAATAGAGGAGTAAATATCTGAAAAGGGGAAAATATTTCTCATAGAACAATTCTTGGTATATCTTGTTTGGGCAGATTGAGCGTTTTGATGTGGAGAAGGTTTTTGTGTTGATATAATGAATAATCTCAAGGAGGTTTGAGATGAAAAGATTTATTTTAGTGGTCATCAGTTTTATTTTTGTTGTGACATTGACTAGCGGATATAGCTTTGCCCAGACGGACAACGCCATGAAGGATGAGCATCTGGGCGGGATGAAGCAGCAGGGCATGAAGATGGATGAAGAGAAGATGAAACAGATGATGGAGAAATGCCAGCCCACGATGAAACAAATGATGGCCGACAAGAAGGACATGATGCAGATGATGATGGATATGATGACGATGCAGGAAAAGATAATGAAGGGGCCCAAAGCTGCCGAAAAAAAGCAGATGATGAAGAACATGGCACAGATGAAGGAAAAAATGCAGATGATGATGTCGATGCCTATGGCTATGCCGGGGATGGATGATTCGCAGTCAAAACTTAAGTGTGCGGAGCCGTGGCTCAAGAAGGCAATAGATCTTCATGAATTGCATATGAAAGATTCTTCAATAGCAACGGATGCCTCTCAAATGGAACTGATGGACCAGATAAAGAAAGCATATGGCTGTATCAAAGGTACGGGTCCTGACATGAGCGGGACAAAATCAAAAGAAGTTGTGGGCAAAGAGCCCGTCAAAACTGATCCGCATAAACATTAGGCACGAAGTGCCGGCAATTTCGGCGGCGATGGAGAATTTGTAAACAGCAGCCAACAACCAAGAAAGGGATATGACCATGAAAGAATCAAAATCCGTTACCAAAGACCCCATCTGCGGAATGACCGTAGACGAAGCAACCGCTCTTAGCGCCGAACGTGATGGTAAGAAGTTCTACTTTTGCAGCGACCACTGTCGGCAAAAGTTTTTGTCCACGCCTGCCGGTGGTAAGCAGGCAGTCAAGTCTGGTGGTTGCTGCGGCTAAAAGCGCTGGATGCCCGCCGAACTTGTGTTTGTTCCAATCTATATCTTTTTCACGCACCATTAAGGAATAAAGGTTTCACTGTCTGTGCATCGAGTGAGACCTTTGAAAAATGCCTTTTCTATGTCATTCCCGCGCAGGTAATATAGGAGAGATGTTTTACGAGGCTTGTAAATCGGGGCAGGAGGAATAAATGAAAATCACCGATCCGGTATGTAAGATGACCATTGAAGAAGAGGACGCTGTTGCAACGTCATCTTATCAAGGGGAAACGTATCATTTCTGTTCTGATCGCTGCAAAAAAACTTTTGACAGCAACCCTGAATCGTATCTTGTGGCGGCTGGGGATGGCGTTAAAAAAGAGCAGGCAGAAGTTAGTACCAAAGCTGAATATACCTGCCCCATGCACCCAGAGATTATCCGCCATGCGCCGGGCAATTGTCCGAAGTGCGGCATGTCTCTAGAGCCGAATACTCCTATGCCGGCAGAGGAAAAGATAGAATATACCTGCCCGATGCATCCGGAAATCATCCGGGATAAGCAGGGAAGCTGCCCGAAATGCGGCATGGCTTTGGAACCGAAAACCGCATCAATGACCGAAGAAGAAAGCAACCCGGAATATGAAGATATGCTCAAACGCTTCATTGTGGGTGCCATCCTGACACTTCCTCTGCTGATTATTGCCATGCGCGGTATGATTCCTGGTGGACAATTTCTCGACACACTGGCCACTGCCAAAACCTATCTCTGGTTGGAACTGATCCTCGCGACGCCGGTCGTCCTCTGGGCGGGATGGCCCTTCTTCGTTCGGGGTGTTCAGTCTGTCATCAACAAAAGTCTGAACATGTTTACCCTGATCGCTCTCGGGGTTTCGATGGCCTACATCTACAGTCTGATTGGCGTACTGTTTCCCCAGCTTTTCCCCGCAGCTATGCGAACAGCGGAAGGTACTGTCGGGGTGTATTTTGAGGCCGCGGGTGTTATTGTTGTTTTGATATTGCTGGGTCAGGTGCTGGAACTGCGGGCCAGAAGCCGAACCGGCACCGCGATAAAGAAACTGTTGGGTCTTGCGCCAAAGACTGCCCGAAAAATAGACACGGAGGGGAATGAAAACGATATCCCTTTGGCGCATGTTATGAAGGGCGATCATTTGCGTGTCCGGCCGGGAGAAAAGATCCCCGTGGATGGCGTCGTTCTGGATGGCTTAAGCAGCGTCGATGAATCGATGATCTCGGGCGAACCGATACCGGTTCAGAAACACGTTGGGGATAAACTAATCGGTGCTACGGTCAACGGCACCGGGTCATTCATCATGGAGGCCCAGAAGGTAGGCGCCCAAACCGTTCTGTCGCAAATAGTCAAGATGGTGGCCGAGGCTCAGCGAAGCCGGGCGCCCATTCAGAAGCTTGCCGATGTTGTAGCCGGATATTTTGTGCCGGCCGTGATCGCTATCGCACTGATTGCTTTTGTCATCTGGTACTTTGTCGGCCCTGAGCCCCGGTTAGCCTATGCACTGATTGCCGCTGTCTCAGTGTTGATCATTGCCTGTCCCTGTGCTTTGGGTTTGGCAACGCCGATGTCGATTATGGTCGCAACAGGCAAAGGTGCAACAATGGGGATCTTGTTTAAGAATGCCGAGGCGATCGAGACCCTGAGGAAAGTGACGACGCTCGTGGTTGACAAAACCGGAACGCTGACCGAGGGCAAGCCGAAACTCATGCAGGTTGTTGCCGCTCCGGGCATGGATAAAGATAGAGTATTGTTCCTGGCGGCGTCTTTGGAGAAAGGCAGCGAACATCCGTTGGCGGCAGCCATTATCGAAGGGGCTGTCCATCAAGGGATCCACCTGACCGATACGAAAAATTTTGTCTCCCATACCGGCAAGGGCGTTTCCGGCGAGATTGACGGCAAAAAGGTAGTGCTTGGCAACAGTTCGCTATTGGATGATTTCAAGATTGATACAGGTCCTTTGGCAGAGCAGGCTCGGACGATGAGCTCCGATGGACAGACGGTCATGTTTGTGGGGATTGATGGTGAAATGGCTGGCATGCTTGCGGTTGCCGATCCGATCAAAGAGACCACGCCCGAGGCAATCAAACAACTGCACGCCGAAGGCATCTGGATCGTGATGTTGACGGGTGATAATAAGATAACGGCCCAGGCCGTAGCCAAAAAGCTTAATCTGGACGAAGTGGTAGCCGAGGTTCTGCCGGATCAAAAGGCAGAGGCAATTAAAAAGTTTCAACAACAGGACGGAAATGTTGTGGCCATGGCCGGTGACGGGATTAATGATGCCCCCGCTCTGGCTCAGGCACAAGTGGGTATCGCTATGGGAACAGGCACGGATGTTGCCATGGAAAGCGCCGGTGTCACCCTGGTGAAGGGCGACCTCACCGGCATCGTCCGTGCGCTACGTTTGAGCAGCGCCACAATAACCAATATCAAGCAAAACCTGTTTTTTGCCTTTATCTACAACGCTATCGGCGTACCTATCGCAGCGGGCATCCTTTATCCCAACTTTGGCATTCTTCTCAGCCCGATGATTGCGGCGGCGGCGATGAGCCTTTCCTCCGTTTCCGTGGTCGGCAATGCCCTCAGGCTGAGGAGAGTGAAGATATAGGAGGATAAAGTGAAATCAAAACCAGATTCCAATAAAAAGAGCAAAAACTCATGACAACAAACCAAAACAAGGACTTAGGGTGCATCATAAAGGAGAGGACAATGAACAAAAAAGCCTGCCAGGAACGGTTACAACGATGCGGACAATTGATGGAGAGCGCAGGCATGGATGTACTTATCCTCGTGAAGCCCGCCAATATACATTATCTCACCGGTGACGGTAGGCTCTGCGCGTATGCCATGATAACCAAGGACCTTAAGGTTGTCATGGGTGTTCCCCAGACTGATATCGAGGATGTCAAACGTCTTGCCCATTTTGACCATATCGTTGGCTTTGAAAACGAAGTGGGTCTGATCCACTCTGTTGCACATTATTTCAAAGATTTCGGCATAACAAAGGGTGTCGTCGGCCTTGAATATTCGTTTCTGCCTGCACCCCGCATGGGTATGTTCACCCACCCCCATGCAAAACCCGAAGGCGTGGAGCCCAAGGACTGTACGCCCATCATGTCTGCGTTGCGGCTAGTGAAGGATAGTGAAGAAATAGAACGGATGCGGGCGGCAGGCAGCGTAGCGGACGCCGGGATCTCACATCCTGCTGCACCTGCGCAATGTGATCATCACCCCGCACAGTGCATTCAATACACGGGAAGCGGTAGAACGCATCCTGAGCACCACGGTGGGCAACATCGCATCTTTCAGCAGGGGCGAACCCGAAAATGTGTTATCCGGGAAGCAAAGGTAGCGATAGGAGGCCGAGCGGTTGTATCCGTGCAAGGGGGTCCCTTCGCCGAGGCGTTAGGCTGGCTTGCTCGCACAGTGAATCGCCGGGGCGATCACGGCGTTGACTCTCAACCACAATTCAGGCTCCTGAATCTTTACCCCCCCCGCAACATATTGAGGCTTCACCATATTCTGAGGTAAAACTAATATTTTCATACGCCCCCGTTACGCCCTTCTGCTTATCTAACCATCTGTTATAAAATCAGAAAC
>JASEHT010000144.1 GCA_030018675.1 Smithella sp. | reverse complement strand
GCCGGCTATGTCAATGCGGGGACTGTCGAATTCATCTACGACATAAACGAATCATTTTATTTCCTTGAAATGAACACCCGCCTCCAAGTCGAACATCCCGTTACGGAAGCAGTGACGGGTCTTGACCTGGTCGAGCTGCAAATTCGGATTGCTTCAGGAGAATGTCTTCCTTTTACACAGCATGAGGTTCAGATCAAAGGTTGGGCGATGGAAGCGCGCATCTGTGCCGAAGATCCGACCCGCATCTTCATGCCCGCCACCGGCATGATTACCCGCTACGCGGAGCCACGCGGTCATAACATCCGTGTGGACAGCGGCGTTCAAATAGGATCGAGAATTGGCATCCATTACGACTCGCTTCTGGCCAAGGTGATCGCACATGGGGATACGCGCGATGATGCCCGCACTGCTCTTATCGAAGCTCTCAACGGTTATCACATCGAAGGCGTCGTCAACACCGCCGATTTCGTGACGTCCGTCCTGTGCCAGCCCGCCTTCGCTAAAGGCGATTTGTCGACCGGTTTTCTCGAAGAGCATTTTGAGGGCGCGCGGTCGAAAGCCCCGCCTGATGATGAGTCTCTGTCGCTTACCGTCATCGCCGCCGCGGTCATCCATCATGTGCGGACTATTGCCGTTCGTGAATCGATACAACCCGCCCGGCAAATTACTGGAAATGTCCGCCCCGCTCAGACATCCGCCCGATATAAGGTGCGCTCCGAGGAAGAGATTTTTGACGTGCGGCTCTCCGGCACTTTGAAAGACAGTCTCTGGACATTTCAGATCAACGGACGGACATACGATGTGGAAACGCCGTCATTCGAACTCTATCGGCGAAGATTGAAACTTATAATCAACGGACGGACGCACCGTTTTCGCATTATGGTGGAAGCCCCTTATCTTCGCGTCTCTTTCAGCGGCATCACCCGCCTTTTCGACGTGATGACGCCGCGAGAATATTTTCTCATGCACTACATGCCGCGGCGTGATGAAAAAATCGCCCAAAACACGCTGACCTGTCCCATGCCCGGCATGGTGGTTAATATTCCTGTTTCCGTGGGCGATCGCATCTTTCACGGCCAGAACCTGATCGTCTTGGAATCTATGAAAATGGAAACCGGCGTTGCTTCGCCTGTTGATGGTATTGTTTCTGAAGTTTGTGTAGCCCCCGGTCGTAAAGTAGAAGTGGGCGATATTTTAATGAAATTTGAAACAAGAGGATAACATGACACACCCGCTGCTTACCGACACCGCTGACCGGAAAATGCTGCTTTTAGGAAACGAAGCGATCGCTCGTGGCGCGCTGGAAGCGGGCGTGGCGTTCGCCAGTGCTTACCCCGGCACGCCGTCGTCTGAAATCGCCCTGCAATTTTTTCATATCGCCAGGGAACAAAGCGACCTGTATTTCGAATACAGCGCCAATGAAAAAGTCTCGCTCGAAATGGCGGCGGGCGCGGCCATGTGCGGCCTTCGCGCCATCGTCAGCATGAAGCACGTGGGACTCAACGTCGCCTCCGACGCGCTTTTAACGCTTGCCTACACCGGAATCACGGGCGCGCTGGTTGTTGCCGTGGCGGATGATCCGTTCATGTATTCCAGCCAAAACGAACAAGACAGCCGCTACTACGCGAAACTTTCATCCCTGCCGATGCTGGAGCCCTCATCCGTTCAGGAAGCCAAGGACATGACCCATTATGCCTTCGACCTGTCCGAAATACTGCGAAGCCCGGTCATTCTTCGAACCACAACGCGTGTCAACCATGCCAGCGGCGTTGTGTCGCTTGGGCATTTGCGCAGGCGAGTGGTGGCCGGATCATTCCACAAAGACCCTTACTCCTACGTCTGCATTCCGTCGGTATCGCGACATCTCCACCCGAAACTCCTGAAAAAGACGGATCAAGCCGCCAACATCGCCGACGAGTCCAGCTGGAATTTTATCGAAGGGAACGGATCATTCGGTGTCGTCTGCAACGGCGTGAGTTATGGATATGTGGTGGATGCGATCACCGAAAGCGGTTATAAGGATCGATTTAAAATCCTGCGTCTGGGTTTTTCGCATCCAATTCCCGAGAAACGAATCCTGGAATTTTTGGATGGTTGCGAAAAAGCGCTGGTCGTTGAAGAGGGAGAACCGTATCTTGAGGAAGCCGTCCGCGTCGTGGCGCATAAAAATGGTTTGACCACGCCGGTTTTCGGCAAGGGCGACGATTTATTTTCACGACTGTATGAGTTCGACCCGGCCATCGTCAAAAACGTTCTTGCGAAAGTTTTTGATATGCCCTTTCCGATCGCGTCACCTATCAATACGAGGGATTTTCCCGCCGCGCCACCCAGGCCGCCCAATCTTTGCGCCGGATGTCCGCACCGCGCAGCTTATCTGGCCGTCCGCGAGGTCTTCGGCGATTCGGCGATTTATCCGACCGATATCGGTTGTTACACGCTGGGCCTGCACGCGCCGCTCAACATGGGTGATTTTCTCATCGCCATGGGCGCGGGGCTTGGGTCCGCAGGCGGCTTCGCCCGGGCAACCGGGAAAAAAGTGGTCGCCTTTATCGGCGATTCCACCTTTTTCCACAGTGGTCTTTCACCACTGGCCAGCGCCGTATACAATCGGCATAATTTCCTTTTGGTGATTCTCGATAACGGCACCACGGGCATGACCGGTCATCAGCCCCATCCCGGCGTGGACGTATCGCATCTCGGTCTCGATAAAACGCAAATCGACATCGAATCCGTTGTGCGAGGTCTGGGTGTAAAATCCGTGACGACAATCAATCCCCTGCACTTTGCCAAAGCCGTGGAGGCGGTGAAACGGATATCATCCGAGTCCGGCGTTTCGGTTCTCATTATGAAGGCCCCCTGCCCGCTCTACGAAAAAACGCTGCCCGGACACAAAAGCAGACGCCCATACGAGGTCAGACCAGAGCGTTGCAAAAATCACCGGATCTGCTTGGATAGAACCGGCTGCCCGGCTTTCCATATTGAAGAAAATCTGGTCAAAATTGATTCGCACCGTTGCACGGGTTGCGCTCTGTGCGCGCAGCTTTGTCCGGAAAAAGCCATCCGGTCCGCGGCCAGGGAGGACAACAAACGATGAAAACAACGCGCATCATGATTGTGGCAGTGGGCGGACAGGGCAATATTCTGGCGGCGAAACTTCTGGGCGAAGCGGCGCTGTCTTGCGGAATCGACGTCCGTATGTCGGAATTCCACGGCATGGCCCAGCGCGGCGGCGTCGTGGAATCTATGGTCATACTGGGCGACGGCGCGGGGTACTGCATCGCCGACGGAGAAGCCGACGTGCTTCTGGGTTTCGAACCGGTTGAAACCCTCCGGGCCGCGCGAAAATGCTCTGCCCGCACGCTGGTCATTACCAACACCGCCCCCGTTTTGCCGTTTACGGTCGCTTTGGGGCATGCGGTTTATCCGGATATTCCACTAGCATTGCGGTCTCTGGCTTCCCGGGTGGGCAAGCTGACGACATTGGACGCGACCACTCTGGCGCGCCTGACCGGCTCTGTCCAGTCACTCAATGTCGTGATGCTCGGAGCGCTTGCTTCCTCGGGCGTCTTGTCCTCCATTGGAACCGGGGCTTTTGAAAAAGCGATTCAGGGAAAAATGAAAGCGCCGCTGGCCTTGCAAAACCTGCGGGCGTTTCAGTCAGGATACGAGGCGTGTCAAAATGAAATCAGGGGGAATTCAGCATGCGCCGTGGAATGAACAGGGATTACAAGCCCGCCCTTCTGGCGCTGGAGGACGGAAGCATCTTTTCCTGCCGCTCGTTTACCGGACACGGCCAGGCCCAAGGCGAAATCGTCTTCAACACGGCCATGACCGGCTATCAGGAAATCCTGACCGATCCTTCCTACTCCGGACAGATGGTGGTGATGACGTATCCGCTCATCGGCAATTATGGCGTATCTCGCGAAGACATGGAGTCTGGCCGCATCCAGCCGCAGGCGATTCTGGTTCGGGAATACACCGCCCGACCAAGCAATCACCGGTCTTGTTCTCCGCTTGCGGAATTCCTCGCGCCTCAGGGAATCATAGGCGTGTGCGAACTGGACACGCGTGCGGTGACGCTGCGTATTCGTGAAGTAGGCGCAATGCGGGCAAAACTCTCCACCATGGAAACGAATGGACAAATCCTCGTCGAACAGGCACGGCGTCTGCCTTCCATGACGGGACTAAACCTGAGCGCCGCCGCTTCGACCCAAGCCCCCCGCCGTTGGCAAAACGGAATCCTTGATGAAGCGGCGGCGCTTTCCATCAACCAAACAGCCAGGCGATTCAGGGGCGTCAAGCCGTCCGTGGTGGTTCTGGATTTCGGCGTTAAACACAACATCTTACGGATGCTGGAGCATACAGGCTGTGAAGTCTTGATTCTGCCCGCATCGACAGATGCGGACGCCATCTTGTCTCTTCGTCCCGACGGTCTTCTTTTATCCAACGGGCCGGGTGATCCCGAACCGGTGGTTGAGGCCATTTTGACCATCCGGACGCTTCTGGGTTCAATGCCGATGTTCGGCATCTGCCTGGGACATCAACTGCTCGCGCTGGCGCTCGGCGCGAAAACTTACAAACTGAAATTCGGGCATCGCGGATCGAACCAACCGGTGCAAGACGTTCGGACCGGTCGTGTTGAAATCACCTCCCAGAACCACGGGTTTGCCGTCGATGAGGAAAGCCTCATACGGACGGGCGCGGAGATAACCCACATCAATCTCAACGACCGCACGATTGAAGGATTCAGACATGAACGATACCCGATTCTGTCCGTGCAGTATCATCCGGAAGCCTCGCCCGGCCCCAGAGAATCTGGTTATATTTTCGAGGAGTTTTACAATGAAACATATAAATTCAAGAACCATAATAAGAAACTAATTCAACTTTAGGAGGAGAGAAAATGAAAAGACATTCATTAAAAAGAATCATGGCAGTCAGTTTAGTTTACTTGATAACTTTATTATTCACAGCTTGCTCACATAAAGCTTCAATTTCTGACAACCAGGTCATTGGGACCTCTGACAACCAGGAGACAGCGCATGTCATAAAAACGATCCCCGATAGCAAATCAAATCAATCGTCGTCAGATTTTTCAGGCGTACCTTTTTTTCAAGATATTTATTTCGACTACGACCAGCATATCTTAGCATCAGAAAGTCGTGCCATACTGTTAAACCTAGCAGACTATCTTAAGAAAAATCAAAACGTTCGCCTGCTGATAGAAGGGCATTGCGATGAACGAGGCACAGATGAATATAATCTTGCTCTTGGTCAAAGAAGGGCGAATTCTGTAGCGCATTACCTTCAGAATTTAGGAATATCCTCCAAAAGGATCAGCACGGTTAGTTATGGCGAAGAACGCCCCTTGATTCCGGAGAGTACCGAGGAAGCCTGGTCAAAAAATCGTAGAGCTCATTTTGTCTTGACGCAAACCAATTAAGCGATAGAGGAAAATTATATGTACAGAACCATTGAAATCCGCTGGCACGGCCGCGGCGGTCAGGGAACCGTCACCGCAGCCAAAACCTTCGCTAACGCCTGCCTGCACAGCGGCAGATACGTTCAGGCTTTTCCCGAATACGGGCCGGAACGCGCCGGTGCGCCGCTTCAGGCTTACAACCGCATCAGTCCAAAAAAACTGTTGCGCCACTGCCCCGTGTCAAATCCGGATATCGTCGCCATCGTGGACGCGAGCCTGATCCCGTTGGTCAACGTCTGCGCGGGCTTGTGCAATGAGGGCCTTTTTCTGGTGAACACCGAAAACAACCATGACGCCATTAAAAAGCGTATGAACCTGAAGCCGAAGCAGAAACTCTACTGCATTGACGCCACCGGCATCGCGCAGGATTGTTTCGGCCAGCCTTTTCCAAATTCCGCCATGGTCGGCGCGCTGGGAAATATTTCGGGGCTTGTCAGTCTGGATGCGCTTTTGGCCGACGTCGAAAAAAGTTTCGGCAAGAAATTTTCGACCAAGGTAGTCAACGGCAATCTGGAAGCCGTAAGAAGAAGCTGGAACGAGGTGGCCCAGGCATGAAAACGCGCATCATCACAAAATCGACGTGCAAACCCGTTATTTGCGATCCCGGAAATTCCGCTGCATTCAAAACCGGCACCTGGCGGTCGCTCAAACCTGTTTTTGAACCCGCTCATTGTAGTAACTGCCTTTTATGCTGGCTTTACTGCCCGGATATGTCCGTTCTCGTCGAGGACGGAAAAGTGAAAGGGTTTGATCTCGACTACTGCAAGGGTTGCGGCATCTGCGCCCTGGAATGTCCGGGGAAAAAAGGCGCAAAAGCCATCCGGATGGAAAAGGAGGACAACG
>JASEHT010000143.1:4893-6369 GCA_030018675.1 Smithella sp. | reverse complement strand
TTCTTTTAATCATGCTGTCCGGCAGGGGTTCTTTTTTAAACGCCCGAATGCTGCGTCGCTCCAGGATGACTTTCTCTACCGGATTCCAGGGCATGCCTTCGACATATTTTCCCAACGGAGATAAGGTTTCTTTTGCAGAGTTGCCGCTTTGTTCATCCGTGTTGCTTAAAACTTCTTCTTTTTCTCCAACGGTTGTGATCACTTTCGCCATTGCCCCCTCCTTAGACGTATATTGCTTTCTTCCTGATTGACTAAAAACCTGTAAACGTTTTCCTGTCTTGTTAATCTACATATTGATTTTTCTGAGCATCATAAGTTCCGGCAATAATGCCCTTCTTTTCCAGTTCCTTCTTGATGATTCTCTGTGTTTCGGTTTTGGGAAATTCTTTGACGATCTTGACAAAGCGCGGAACGGCAAATTTCGCCAGATCTTCTTTCAGGGTCTCGATCAGATCGGCTTCTTTGAGGGTATGCCCCTCAACGAGGGAAACGCACGCCATGATTTCATCCTCGGCCAGTTCTGAAGGAACCGCGTAAACGGCAGCCTCCAGCACCGATGGGTGTTTCTGAATCGTATGTTCAACTTCGTAAGCGGACACGTTTTCGCCCTTGATGCGCATGAACTCCGCATTGCGTCCGACAAAGTAGAGGTAGCCTTTTTTATCCCGTTTGACCAAGTCTCCGGTGTGTATCCAGCCATCTTTAAGCTTATCATTGCCGGCTTTCTCATTTTTAAAATATTCCACTGATTTTTTCTTGCCCTTGGATTCAAAAATGAGTTGCCCCGGAGTTCCGTCCGGAACATCTTTACCTTCGTTGTCCACCAGCCGGTATACGGTATTGGCGGCTGGTTTGCCGATGGAGCCTACCGGTGCGTTTCCCATATTCATAATGCTCTTGCCGCCACCGTCAACGGAGCCGTAAGCTTCATAGATTTTAATGCCGAATCTCTTTTCGAATTTCACCCATTCGTCCACCGGGCATGCGGCCGATATAGTAAAGCGTACGCAGTTGTCACGGTCATTTTCCTTCGGCGGCTGTTTCATCAGGATAGGAATCATGGCGCCGATGGTGTTAAATTCCGTAATCTTGTACTTGCGCATTTCGTCCCAGAATTTGCTCGCGGAGAATTTTCTGGCCAACACCACTTTGCAGCCGCGGTGCCAGGCCTGAGTGACGCACATCCACAGCGCGTTGCCGTGGAAAAGAGGGAGGCTGGTGTAGAGAATGTCCGATTTTTTATAGAGGGCGTATGCCGGTATGGAAAGCAACTTCAACGTGGTTTTTCCATACCGGTACATGACGCCCTTGGGAAGACCGGTCGTTCCTGACGTATACAGGATGAAGCAGATGTCGTTTTTATCATATTTTATATCCGGTTTTTTTGTAGACTGCCTGTACGCGTCGGCGAGATTTAACATCCCTTTAGGAAGGGCGGATTTCCCCCCCACGGCCAAACGGTTCACAATAACTGTT
>JASEHT010000143.1:0-4883 GCA_030018675.1 Smithella sp. | reverse complement strand
TTCTTTTTTCGACCTTATCCGCTATTTTATTGTACGCATCGAGAAATTCCTCGTCGATCACAATAAATTCCGCATCGCTGTGGTCCAAAATATAGAGAAGGCTGTCGCCGCGTAATGACGTATTGATGGGAATGGAATACATCCCGAGTTTCTGTGATCCGATATAGACATCCAGATACTGGGGGCTGTTGCCCATAATGATGGCGACGCCCTTGCCCTTGCCGGCGCCAAGCGTTAGGAGATAATTGGCTACTCTGTTGGCGTTTTCATCCATCTGCCGGAAGGTAAATTGTTTATCTTCATAAAGTAAAAAAACCCTGTCTCCATGCTTGCGGGCTTTCTCTTCGCTAAGTTCGGCCCAGGACATGTCTTGGGCGAATTCCAGTTTCTTTATCATACTTTGGATATTCGTTTTGAACGTGCCGCGCCCGATTTCATCTTTACATGTTGATAAAAAACCTTTGCCAAGTTTAAACACAAGTTCTAAATTTGCCAGCAAATACATATCCGTGCCTCGCTAAAATAGATTTAAAAAAATTATGTGTAATCAGGAACCCCTAATAGCGCCGGCATGCGCTACCAGGGGTTCCTTCGGTTACCTACCGACTTGGGGGGGGTAGGACCATTCTAACTTTCTTTATTTCAATAGATACTTATTTATTGTACGTTTGAATATAAACGCCTCTTTACTTTGATGGCGCTTCCAAAATATGAACACACATGGCCGCTTCTTCCGTACCCAGAGCGCCTCCGCCGTTTTCCGCCAAGGCCAGCTTTGCTTTTTTAACCTGACGTTTTCCAGCTTTTCCTCTCAACTGGGTAACCAGTTCGTGTACCTGGGCCAGACCTGACGCGCCGATGGGATGGCCGCGCGAAATCAAACCGCCGCTGGGATTAATGGGAATGCGGCCCTTCAGGCTCGTTTCTCCTTTTTCGGCAAAAATGCCGCCTTCGCCTCTGGGACAAAAGCCCAAATTTTCCGCCTGCACAACTTCACCAAAGGCCGAGGCATCGTGTACTTCAGCAACATGGATATCCCCGGGACCGACTCCGGCTTTTTCATAAGCCTGTTTGGACAACCTCTCTCCGATTTCCGGAATGTCCGAATCGAAAGAGGTTCTGATAGCAGAACCGATCACCGAAGCCCTGATTTGAACGGCCTGACTGGTTAAGCCGAGTTTCTTAACCATATCTGCGGAACATAGAATGGCTGAAGCGGCTCCGTCGCCGATGGGAGCGCACATAGAACGGGTAAGCGGCCACGATACAATACGGTCGGATAAAACTTTTTCTACCGGAACTTCAAAGCAATATTGAGCGTTAGGGTTTAGTGTCGAATTGAAGTGATTCTTGGAAGCAATGATCGCCAGTTGTTCCGCCGTGGAACCATATTTTTTCATGTGCTGGCGGCAGGCATAGCCATAAACATCCATGAAGGGAGAGTGGTCACCGGCTGTCAGTTTGGCCAGTTTCCATACAGTATCGTAGCCGATCTTTTCACCCAGAACAATGGCGGAGGTGAAACGATCACGGTATTTTTTCCATTTTGATTCTTTGGTTTTGGCTTTTTTTTCGCCGCCGCCTTCATTTTTCTGATATTTCTGTTTAAATTGTTCTACCTTGACTTTCTCGTCATCTGTAAGGCCAAAAGTAGAAAGTGCATTGGCAATAGGTAAGACATTTTCAATATCGATTCCGCCCAGGAACCCCTGGAAGACAAGATTCTTGTTTGAAAAATAAAGTTTTTCCGCTCCTACCGCCATGGTGATGTCATACAAACCGCCGGAGACGCCGTACCAGGCGTGATGGAAGGCCGTTGATCCTCCCGCGCAGGCATTTTCCACATTGGTGATGGGAATGCCTTCTATTCCCATTCCCTTGAGGGCGACCTGGCCGCGAATGGTCATCTGTCCTCTTTCACCCCATCCGGCATTGGCAAACCAGAGGGCCTGAATATCGTTCTTGGTCAGACCGGCATCATTGAGGCACCCTGTGGCTGTCGCCATTGCCAGATCCTTGATGCTCTTATCCATGTGTTTGCCGAATTTAATGGTGTCCACCGCTATTACATAAACATCTCTCATCTTATTTCTCCATATTCTAAATTATATTTTCATCACCGCCAACATATTGCTGCTGCCATATGTTGGCGGCTATCTGTTCATTTCGGCTTTATAAATTTACCCAGCAATACCAAACTTTTGCTGGCAAACCAGTCCATCATCCAGGTGGGCGTGATGGCATGGCTGTAAACTAAGAACCTGGCTTCATAGCCCACGAGGTAGCGGGCCTTCGGGCTTCTTGCGCTGAGGGCGCGAATGATCACCCTGACGGCCTTTTTCATGGATATCCCCATTTCGGCCTGCCATTTAGGAAAGACGCTCAGTGTCTTCAATTCATTTTGGTACAGGTATCTGGCCTGCTTCGGGAGGGATGCCATCAGTTTCTCGGTGCTGGTGTCTATCTTTTCCCACATGGGCGTTTTTACGGTCTGCAATTCGACGGAAGAGACCCTGATTTTCCACGGACGAAGTTCTATCCTCAGAGCGCTGGCCACGGCCTCGAGCGCGAATTTTGACGCGGAATAGGGAGCCATCAGCGGCAGTGTCATCCTTCCGCTCTCGGAGCTTGTGAACACGATTCTCCCCTGTGCCTTGCGCAGGAGCGGCAGGAAGGTCTGCGTTACGAAGACGTGACCGAAAACGTTGACTCGTATCTGCTGTTCAAATAGTTCGATGGGTATTATTTCCAAAGGCCCCTGGACCGATATGCCCGCATTGTTGAAGAGGGCGTCCAGACCGGCTCCGCCGAGAGCCTTTTCGATCTCTAGCGCGCCGCGCTTCACGCTTTCATAGTCGACGATATCCATGATCACCGTCGTGATTTTGCCGGAGGAGGCATCCCGCAGTTTCTTGGCGTCGGCCTCTTTTCTGACAGCGGCAAACACTTGCCAGCCCTTTTTGGCCAGTTCCAGCGACGTTGCCCAGCCGATGCCGGTTGACGCGCCGGTTACCAGTATTGTTTTATTCACAATTTTCCTCCTTTAAGAAATATTAATGTTTAAATTTATAGAGTTTGCCTTCCTCCATGTGTTTCACTGTTTCCTGCACGACTTGATTGAGCGCCTCAGTAGTTATCTTCCGTCGATCGATTGAATTAACATGTTGATCAAGGTATTTGATATACGCCTGCATGGCGTTGATCGTATCTTCAGTATCCAAGCAGCGAATATTTTGTTCCATCTCAATGCTCAAGCCGTGTCTTAAGGTCGTTTCCATGCCGTCATGAACGCATTTTTTAATTGCATCGACAGCCGTCATCGGGCGTTTGCTCATCAGATCGGCAAATTCCTGCACGCGGGTTCTGAATTCTGATTTGTTGAAATAATCTGTAATTAACCCGATGCGCCGGGCTTCTTCGGCGTTCAACTGATTGCCGCGCAACATAAACTCCAGTGCTTTAGCCCGGCCGATCAGCCGCGGCAGCCTCTGCGTTGAACCGCCGCCGGGTACGATATTCACCAGCACTTCCGGCTGTCCGAGCGTGAATCCATGGTCGCCCACCATGAAGCGCAAATCGAAACAGGCGGAAAGTTCGGTGCCGCCGCCGTTGCAATTACCGTTGATGGCGGCGATGGTTATTTTATTGAGCCGTTCAATGGCAAAATAAGTCCTTTGCATGATGAACCACAGATAAAGGCTCGATGAATAACCGCTCATCATTTTGGCGATTTTCAGCATCAGCGTTTCGTACCAGCCGAAACAATCCATCAGCCAGTTGGTATGGGTAGTTATGTATTTGAAAATAGCGCCGGTTAGTCTTGTTTTTACGAAAAGATTTAAAAGCAGTTTTTTATTGTCGGTTGATAAGGTCAGCAGTTCGGGAATGGAAAAATGCATGATGTAAACATCTTCAATGCCGCCTGTCAGGATGAAAACCCGTATTGAATCATCTTTGGATACCTGTTTGACGATATCAAACAGTTCTGCCAGCATGGCCACGGTCAGGAAATTAACCGGGGGGTTCTTCATTTCAACCCAAAGCGTTGAATCCTGGCACCGGATGAAAAAATACTTATAGTGATTCATCATACTTTTTCCTCTCGATGACACTCATATAAGATAAGTGCCATAGATTGATCTTTAAAAAATGGATTGTTGGTTCATCAACTATCACGGAACACCAGATACTTGAAGAAGAATTTGCTGATGCCCTGATAAGCCGTCGGCGATAATCGTTTCAGAAAATATACCGGCCACATCTGGAATCCAGGAGAAACCTTGGTGCCGGTATCGCGGCGCAGGGCGTTGATTCCCTGCCGGGCGACCAGAGTTGGCGAGACGCCGAACGTTCTGTAAAATTTCTCCACCACGGACTGCTTTGTTCCGCCGGAGTTATCCGCAAACAGTATTTTACCGTCCCGGATGATATTGGTATTGATGATGCCCGGACAAAGCGCGCTCACCTTTATATTGTATTTGTGCAGTTCGCCCCGCAGTGCTTCGGCAAGCCCCACCATCGCGAATTTGCTGGTGCAGTAGGGCGCCATGCCGGGCAGGCCGATGAGTCCCGCGCCGCTGGCCGTAATAAGAATGCTTCCGCTGCGGCGGTCGATCATTTTGGGCGCGAAATAATGCAGCATATAAATCGCTCCCCACAGATTGATGCCCATGACCCATTCCCAGTCTTTAAGCGTAAGTTCCTTGAAGTTGCTCCCGACGCCGATGCCTGCGTTGCAGCAGAGGATGTCCACATGTCCCCATTGCGAAAAATACTCACCGGCGAATTTCTCGACCTCATCAGCCCGGGAATGATCAACGCGCCAGCCCGCCGACTTCACCCCTCTGGACTTGATCTCGCTCACAACCTGATCAACGCGTTGG
>JASEHT010000142.1 GCA_030018675.1 Smithella sp. | reverse complement strand
AGGCCGTGAATAAAAATTCACGGCCTTTTGCTTTTTATATGATGTAGGGATTGTCGTGTGACCTTTAGGTTATCCCCGAACAATCCGACATAAGATAAGCGGCGCATTGGGGAATGCGCCCTACATCCGTAATTACAATAACTAGGAGTAAATATGTATCAACCAAGCTTTGCTGAATTTGAAAAATTAGCTCAAAAAGGAAACCTGATTCCTGTTTACCGGGAAATTCTGGCGGACGTGGAAACGCCGGTTTCTGTTTTAATGAAACTCCAGAACAAAGCCCATGTCTATCTTCTGGAAAGCGTCGAGGGCGGAGAAAAGTGGGGAAGATATTCGTTTTTAGGAACAGATGCCGGAGTTGTTTTCAGAGTTCAAGGCGATAAGGTTATTATTGAGAAAAACGGGAAGGCCTCCTCGTATGAACACAAAGGCAATCCCCTGAATATGCTGCGCGAATTGCTCAAACGCTACGAACCCGTTTCCATCCCGGGCCTGCCCCGTTTTTACGGCGGCGCTGTCGGCTACCTGGGCTATGAAACGGTGCGCTACTTTGAAGAACTTCCGCCCGGCCCGCCTGATGATCTGAATCTGGATGATGCCGTTTTCGTCATCAGCGATGCCTTGATGATATTCGACAACATCCGCCACACCATCAAGGTGGTTGCCTGCGCCTATACGGAAGATGCGGATTCTCTAGAGGCAAGCTACAAAGACTCCTGCAGAAAAATCGACGATATGATTGAAACAATTTCAGCGGCGGTGTCCCATAAAACGACGGAATCCTCCATCGAGGAAATCAACTTTCAATCCAACATGACACCCGACGCGTACAAAACCGCCATTGAAAAAGCCAGGGAATACATCATCGCCGGTGACATCATTCAGGTGGTTTTGTCGCAGCGCTTCGAAACCGAATGCCGCAGCAATCCTATTGATCTTTATCGGGCGCTTCGTTTTGTCAATCCGTCGCCCTATCTTTTCTTCCTGAAAACGGGTGATCTGACGCTTATCGGTTCCTCACCGGAAGTCATGGTGCGCAAGGAAGAAGATACCATGGAGTTGCGTCCGATTGCGGGAACAAGAAAGAGAGGCAAAACCGAACAGGAGGACCGCGAGCTATCCGATGAACTGCTTTCGGATGAAAAAGAACGCGCAGAGCACGTCATGCTGGTGGATTTGGGACGCAATGACCTCGGGCGCGTCGCGCAAACCGGCAGTGTGCAGGTGAATCAATACATGGTGGTCGAAAAATATTCGCACGTAATGCATCTGGTGTCCAACGTGCGCGCTCAACTGGCCAAAGGCAAAGATGCTTTTGATGTGCTCGCAGCAACGTTTCCGGCGGGCACCCTGACCGGGGCGCCCAAAGTGCGGGCAATGGGAATTATTACCGAGTTGGAAAAAGTCAAACGAGGACCCTACGGGGGCGCAGTCGGCTACTTCAGTTTCAGCGGCAATATGGATTTGTGCATCACGATCAGGACGATAATCGTAAAGAACGGAAAAATTTATGTTCAGGCCGGAGCCGGGATTGTTTACGATTCCGTCCCCGAATCGGAACATCAGGAATGCCTGAATAAATCCCGCGGGATGCTGCAGGCGGTTAAACTGGCGGCTGGCGGCTTCGCCATCAATAACGGCAATTGAGTTACAACCCTCTCCCTTGAGGGGAGAGGGCAAGGGTGAGGGTGAAAACCGATAAATCCCCCCTCCCCTTAATCCCCTCTACCCTGAAGGGCACCATGGCCACAAGGGGCGGGGAAATTACCTTGGAGGCATTATATGATTTTGATGATTGATAATTACGATTCCTTCACGTTTAACATCGTCCAGTATCTCGAACAAATGGGCGAGAAAGTTGAAGTTTATCGTAACGACAAAATCACAACGGAACAGATACGTCATCTCAGACCCAAGGCTATTTTTCTTTCACCCGGTCCCTGCACGCCAAATGAGGCGGGGATAAGTTTGAGTGTTATTCAAGAATTTCATAAAGAGATTCCGATGATGGGAATCTGCCTTGGACACCAATCGATCGGCCAGGCCTTTGGCGCTGAAATTGTCAGCGCTTCGCGCATCATGCACGGCAAAACATCCTCCATCGGTCACGACGGAAAAACCATTTTTGCAGGCTTGCCCAATCCGTTTACCGCCGGGCGTTATCACTCTCTTCTGGTGCGTCCCGAAACGCTTCCCGACTGCCTGGAAGTAAGCGCCCAAACCGATGAAGGCGAAATCATGGGTCTGCGGCATAAAGCGTTTCCGGTAGAGGGTATTCAGTTTCATCCCGAATCGGTGCTGACGCCACAGGGCAAACGCATTATCAGAAACTTTCTGAAATACACAAGATAAGGAGCATTCATCATGATTAAAGAAGCAATCGAAAAAGCGGTTCAGAACGAAGATCTGACCGAAGCGGAAATGATGGCCGCGATGGATGAGATCATGGAAGGTGCCGCCACGCCGGCGCAAATTGCCGCTTTGATAACGGCGTTGCGCATGAAAGGTGAAACCGTGAATGAAGTCACAGGCGCGGCGCGCATCATGCGGCAAAAAGCCACGCGCGTCAATGCCTGCGCGACGACCATTGTGGATACCTGCGGAACCGGCGGCGACAAGCTCAACACGTTCAATATTTCAACGACCGCCGCCTTTGTTGTGGCCGCGGCAGGCATAACCGTTGCCAAGCACGGCAATCGCGCCGTATCGAGCGGCTGCGGCAGCGCCGACGTTCTGGAAGCGCTCGGCGTTAACATCAGCGCGCCGCAGGAAATCGTCGAAGAATGCGTCCAGCAGATCGGCATCGGTTTCCTTTTCGCTCCCAAGCTGCACGGCGCAATGAAATACGCCATCGGGCCCAGGCGTGAAATCGGCATCCGCACTATTTTCAATATGCTCGGACCGTTGACCAATCCTGCCGGGGCAACCGCCCAGCTGCTGGGTGTTTACGACCCGACATTGACGGAAATGTTTGCCGATGTTTTAAAAAATATGGGCACGAAAAGGGCGTTTGTCGTTCACGGGCTGGACGGCCTCGACGAAGTCACCATCACCGGCGAAACACGGGTTGCCGAGCTCAACGACGGCATCGTGCGGACCTACAATATCAATCCGGTGGATTATTTCGGCAGGATTGACTCGCTGGATTCTATTCGGGGAGGCGATCCTTCCGTCAACGCTCAGATAACCAGAGATGTTCTTTCGGGGAAAAACGGCGCCTGCCGCAATGTTGTTTTGATCAACGCGGCGCTGGCGATTGTTGCCGGCGGAAAAGCCGAAGACATCAAAGAAGGTCTGGCCGTCGCGGCGGAGTGTGTGGACAGCGGCTCGGCGATAAAAAAACTGCAAGCATTAATTGAACTGAGCAACAGCTAATGAGATTCGCTGAAAACGAGCGAAGCGAAGTTTGAAGCGTTAATCGAATTATCCCCGCAGCGAAGCGGAGCGGGATAATGAAGCAAAAAGAAAAATCCTCCCTAACCCTCCTTTTAAAAAGGAGGGAATTACGTGAGGGTGAAGATGAAGGCTAAACATTTCCCCCTCCCCTTAATCCCCTCCCACAAGGGGCGGGGAAGCACAGTAATTAAGACTTTTCTTCCCTCCCTTGAGGGGAGGGGAAGGCCAAAAGAATTACCTCTTTTCTTCCCTCCCTTGAGGGGTGGAGAAGGCCAAAAGAATTACCTCTTTTCTTCCCTCCCTTGAGGGGAGGGACTGAGGGAGGGTGAGACTAAATAAGAGGAAGAAATGATTCTCGACAAAATTATTGAAACTAAAAAAGAAGAAGTGGTGCAGCTAAAAAGGCAGACAACTATATCCGCTTTGCAGGAAACAATCGCACAGCTTGAGCCATGCCGGGATTTCGGCAAAGCGCTAACAAGCGGCCGATGCAACATTATTGCGGAAGTTAAATGCGCGGCGCCTTCACGCGGAAGATTGGTAGCCGACTTCGACCCGGTTGCCATCGCACAGGCGTATGCAAGTAACGGCGCGGCGGCCATTTCGGTGCTCACCGATGAAAAATATTTCATGGGGCACAAGGATTATCTGACAGAAATCCGACAGGCCGTACAACTACCGCTTTTGCGCAAGGATTTTATTATTGATCCCTTTCAGGTTTATGAAACACGCGCCATCGGTGCGGATGCCATTTTGCTGATCGCACGCGTCCTGGAAAAAAAACTTGCCGATTATATTTTGCTTTCCAAACAACTTGGCTTGAGCCAACTGGTGGAAGTGCATACGGAAGAAGAACTGGAGTTGGCGGTGGATGCCGGCGCGGAAATCATCGGTATCAATAATCGCAATCTGGATACCTTTATTACCGACATTGAAACCAGTCACAAGCTCAGAACGCGGACACCGGTGGATAAAATTGTTGTGGCGGAAAGCGGCATCCAAGAAAGAAAAGACATCGAATCGCTCATGAAAGCCGGAATTCATGCTTTTTTAATCGGCGAACATCTGATCACCGCACCCGATATCGGCAAAAAAATACGCGAACTCCGGGGGGAGATTTGACATGATACAGGTTAAAATCTGCGGTTTAACCAATGAAGTAGATGCTCTCTACGCGGCGGCATGCGGCGCATCGGCGTTGGGATTCATCTTTTATCCGCCGTCGCCCCGTTACATCAATCCCGAAGATGCAAGAACAATCGTGACTGCCCTGCCGGATGACATTGTCCGCGTGGGCGTTTTTGTCAACGAAAAAGCCGAAACAGTTAAAAATATATCAGACTATCTAGCGTTGGATATGATTCAATTGCATGGAGATGAATCCCCTGAATATTGCCGTCAATTTCCCGCATCGACAGTTATCAAAGCCATTGAATTAAACAATGATGACGATATCGATCTCGCTTTGGATTATGAGGTCGCCGCCCTGCTTGCCGACACTCGTCACGCGGGACTTTACGGAGGCACCGGTAAAAAATCCAACTGGGAGTTCGCTCGCAAAATCAAAAACAAAAAGCCTCTGATTCTGTCCGGCGGACTCAACGCTGAAAATATTGCGGATGCGCTGACTGCGGTCGCGCCGGACGCTTTGGACATTAACAGCGGGGTGGAATCGTTTCCCGGCAAGAAAGACCATGAAAAGCTTTCACGTTTATTCGAGATCATCCGGACGCACGATCCTGTCGTCCAACATTCCAGAATAATTTTTCAAAGAGGATTGTATGATTAAAAAATTGCCTGATAAAAACGGACATTTCGGCGTCTTCGGCGGACGGTACGCCGCGGAAACACTGATGCCCGCTCTGATCGAATTAGAAAAGGCGTACCAATGTGCACAAAAAGACAGAAGCTTTCAGAAAGAATTTCAAATGTATCAACGCGAATATGCCGGACGTGCCACGCCCCTTTATTACGCAAAACGCATGACAGAAGCTTTGGCTGGAGCGAAAATTTACCTCAAACGCGAGGATTTAAATCATACCGGCTCCCACAAAATCAACAACACGCTTGGACAAGCATTGCTGGCACGCCGAATGGGCAAGAAAAAAGTCATCGCTGAAACGGGTGCGGGACAACATGGTGTGGCTACGGCAACGGTTGCGGCGCTGTTCGGTATGGAATGCAAAATCTTCATGGGAGAGGAAGATATTCGCCGCCAGGCGCCGAATGTTTTCCGCATGAAAATTCTCGGCGCGGAAGTGGTGCCGGTCAAAAGCGGCACGGCGACGCTCAAAGACGCGATGAACGAGGCCATGCGCTATTGGGTCTCATCCGTGCGCGACACCTTTTACGTTATCGGCACAACCGCGGGCCCTCATCCTTATCCAAGAATGGTACGCGATTTTCAAGCGGTCATAGGACGCGAGACAAAAAAACAGATTTTGAAGCTGGAAGGCCGAAATCCCGATGCGCTGATTGCCTGTGTGGGCGGAGGCAGCAATGCCATGGGAATGTTCTATTCTTTCCGTAATGAAAAAAACTGTATCATGTATGGTGTGGAAGCGGCGGGGCACGGGTTGCGCACGTCTGAACATTCGGCGAGCATCAACGGGGGCAACGTAGGCGTTCTGCACGGAAACAAGACGTATCTTCTACAGGACAAACACGGTCAGGTGCGCGACGCCTATTCCATCGCGGCGGGACTGGATTATCCCGGCGTGGGACCGGAACATGCATATTTTCACGCAACGAAAAAAGTCAAATATGTCGCCGTAACGGATAGCGAAGCGATTTCAGCCTTTCATTTTTTATCCCTGAAGGAAGGCATCATTCCGGCGCTGGAAAGCGCACATGCGATTGCATACGCGATCAAGATCGCGCCCAAAATGGCGAAAAATAAAATTCTTGTGATTTGCCTATCGGGGCGCGGCGACAAGGATGCCCAGACAATTATCGAAACAGGTGCGCTTTAGGT
>JASEHT010000141.1 GCA_030018675.1 Smithella sp. | reverse complement strand
GTGTTATCGATCTTGCCGTAAGAATGGGATTAATCAAGGTGCGGATAACCGGAGGCGAGCCGCTTGTCCGTCGAGGGTTTGTCGATTTTATTGCCGTGCTGAGAACAATCGCCGGTTTGCAGGATATCAGTCTCACGACCAACGGGATACTGCTGGAAGAATTCGCCGGGCAAATCTATGAAGCCGGCATCCGCCGCATCAACATCAGCCTTGATTCCCTGAACAGGGATAAATATTTCCAGATCACCCGGGGTGGAAATCTGGATCAGGTTTTGCGCGGGATTGCGCGCGCGGAAGAAATCGGCTTTGATCCGATCAAGATCAATACGGTGGCGATTAAAGGCTTTAATGATGACGAGGTTCTTAATTTTACGAAGTTGGCCGAGAAGAAACCCTTCCAGATCCGGTTTATTGAATTGATGCCTGTCGGGAAAACCAATCTTGACTACGGTGAGGATTATATGCCGGCGTCGCAACTGATAGAAAAAATAAGCCGCCGCTACGAACTGGTACCGTTGAAGAACAAGAAAAAAAAGTCGGACGGTCCGGCAAAGATCTTTCAGATAAAAGGCGGCTGCGGAGAAGTCGGTTTTATTAATCCGGTCAGCGATCATTTCTGTTCGACCTGCAACCGGATGCGCCTGACATCCGACGGAAAACTCAGAGCCTGCCTGCTCAACGAAGAGGAAGTGGATTTAAAAACAGCTTTGCGGGAAAATTGCAGCGACGCCGATCTCGAAAAACTTATTTGGCAGGCTGTGTTACTCAAACCGGAGCAGCACGATATCGTGTGTATAGAGAACAGTATGAAAAAATGTTCCCGGAATATGTCGGAAATCGGCGGTTGAAAAATATTATCCAAGAAGATATATTTTAACAATAAAGCGTGATTTTGCGGATTGGACGGGCAAGTAAAATATCCGATTATTGAAAGGCGATCAGCCTGCAATAGGCTTGTCAGCGAATTTGTTGTGAAAATTTAGGCTGGGCAAAGTAAATGTTTTTGGATAAAAAAATGACCGGATTTTCCGATGAAGAATTGAAAACGCCTCAAAAAGATTATATCTTTGCCCGGAAAAAAGAACTCATCCTTGATTTGGTCACGCCTCTGTCCGGGGAAAGAATTCTGGATATCGGCTGCGGCGCCGGCAATCATTTGCAGATCTTCCGCGAGAAGTGGTGCTCTTCGACGGGCATTGATTCTTCCCGGGACAAACTGGAAAAAGCTCGGGCAACGCACGGGGACCGCGTGGAATTGATTCTGGCCGATTACGATGACCTTCCCTTTTCCGATAATGAATTTGACATTGTTACGATCATCAATTTTCTGGAAACAGCCGATAATCCGCAAAGGATTATCGAGGAGGCCGTCAGAGTTTGCCGGGGCCGTTTGTTTATCGGATGTATCAATAACTATTCTTTCGTAGGAACCCGGCAACGTCTGAAAGAAATGTTCGGGTTCCCTCTTTCCGGCAAAATCCGTTTCTACAGTTTTCTGGAAATCAGAAAGATGGTTGAACAGTCGGCGGGGGATACCTCCATCAAATGGGGCAGTGTGATTTTCTTCCCCCGAATCGTTTATGATTTTTTTGAAGAGTTGGAAGAGATGCTGCCCATCAGGAACAATCCGTTCGGCGCGTTCATCGGTTTGACCTTTCCCGTACAATACACTTATCGAACGGCGCAGAACCCTATTATCAATGCGTTCAGGCTGAATGCCAAAGCGCGCAAGCCGGCTCCGGAAGCGGTGCGGGATATGTTGAGGCAGGCTGAAAAATGATTAAAGAAGCGATGCTTTACGAAAAACTCGAAGAAGGCAAAGTGCGCTGCAATCTTTGCGCTCACCGATGCACGATTCAGCACGGCAGACGGGGGATCTGCGGCGTCAGGGAAAACAAGGAAGGCGTTCTTTATTCTTTGGTTTATGGAACCCTGATCGCCGAAAACGTTGATCCGATCGAAAAAAAACCTTTCTTCCATGTTTATCCAGACTCCCAGTCCTACTCCATCGCCACGGTAGGATGCAATTTCAGCTGCCAATTCTGCCAGAACCACGATATTTCCCAAATGCCGCGCAAAACCCGTATCATCACCGGTGAAGATTCTCTGCCGACGGAAATAGCGGCACGAGCGAAAAAAAGCGGCGCGATGACCATCGCCTACACCTATACCGAACCGACAATATATTTCGAGCTGGCTTATGATACCGCCCCAATAGCGATACAGCGCGGATTGAAGAATGTGTTTGTCACAAACGGCTTCATGACTCCGGAAGCCATCGATGCAATCGCTCCGTATTTGACCGCAGCCAATGTTGATTTGAAATCGTTCCGCGAGGAATTTTACGAAAAACAGTGCGGTGCGAAATTAAGTCCGGTTCTGGAGAGTCTGCAAAAAATGAAGACGATGGGAATTTGGGTGGAGATCACCACACTGCTTATCCCGACGTTGAATGACAGTAATGAAGAGCTGAAAGATATCGCACGCTTCATTGCCGGCCTGGGCAAGGAAACGCCCTGGCATATCAGCCGCTTCCATCCGCAATACAAAATGCAGAATCTTCCGGTCACCTCGTTGGACGCTCTGCATCGGGCGGAGCAAATCGGCCGGGAGGCGGGATTGAAATATGTTTACAGCGGTAATGTGCCCGGTGACGACGGAGAGAACACGCGATGTTTCCACTGCGGCAAGCTGCTGATCGAGCGTTACGGCTTTAAAATCGTCGGCATGAACCTGCAGGGAAATAAATGCCCGCACTGCGGAACGGCACTCGAAGGCATCTTTTGTGACATATGAGTTTTAAAAATACAATAGACTTACACGGATCAGCCAATATCCTATAGGTTTGGGGGGCTTTAATAACCGAGATATACCCTCCCAATCCCGCCATAATGAAATAATGTTGTTGTTTCATGGTGGAGAAGGTGTTTTGTCTTGATGAAGCATAAATTCACTTATCTGATTATCCTGTTCTTGATCGTTGCCACTCTTGTATCTTTCGGAAGAATTGGCGGTAATAGTTTTATTAATTTTGATGATAATGCCTATATCATTGAAAATGATCATATTAAAACCGGCCTCAATAAGAAAAGTATTCAATGGGCTTTTACGACCACTTATTTCGGATACTGGCACCCTCTGACTTGGTTGTCTCATACATTGGATTGGTCGCTTTTCGGATCAAATGCTTCAGGCCATCATCTCATGAGCCTTCTTTTTCATATCGGCAGTGCCATTTTCCTTTTTTTATTTTTCAATCAGGCAACAAAAAATATTTGGAAAAGCGCTTTTATCGCGGCCTTATTTGCCCTTCATCCCCTTAGGGTAGAATCTGTGGCCTGGGCAGCTGAACGTAAAGATGTCTTAAGTATGTTCTTCGGGATGGCCAGTATTTATGCTTACGCCTTCTATGCGGAAAAAACCAAGTTATGTCATTATTTTCTCTGTTTTGTGTTATTCGCCTTTGCTGTAATGTCTAAGCCCTTGCTGGTAACGCTTCCCTTTATGCTGCTGCTGCTGGACTTCTGGCCGCTGAAACGCTGGCAAAATGATACATCAACCACATTGAAGAATCGCTGCCATCTGACCTGCAGGCTTATAGGGGAAAAAGCCCCTTTTCTTCTACTGACATTTATTTTTAGCGTTATTACTTTTTATAACCAGACGATAGTTGGGGCCGTTGCACCAGTTGAACAACTCTGCTATATTGATCGCATCGCGAATGCAATTATTTCCTATACGGCTTATTTGGGGAAAATATTCTGGCCGCGTGATTTGGCTGTCTTCTATCCTTATGATCTTTATTTTCCTTTGTGGAAAATATTAGGTTCCGCCCTGCTTCTTATTGTAATCACCACAGTTGTTCTTTATTTTATCAAAAAAAAGCCATTTTTATTCGTGGGTTGGTTCTGGTATTTGGGAACGATGGTTCCTTTAATTGGGCTGGTGCAATCCGGGTCGCAGGCGATGGCTGATCGTCATACGTATCTTCCCTTCATCGGTATTGCAATAATGGTGTCCTGGGGTATTCCTCCATTATTCAAAAGTACGAATATTCGTAAAAATATTTTATTTCCGGCGGCAATAATTTCCCTAATCATCCTGTCATTCTTGAGTTGGAATCAATGCGGCTACTGGCAAAACACATTTACGCTATTCAGTCATGCTCTAAAAGTGACAGATAACAATTATCTGGCACATAACAGCAGAGGCATCACGTATGGTCAATATGGTCGTTATCAGGAAGCGATAGATGATTTTAATCAGGCGATCAACCTGAAGCCTCATTATTATATTGCATACAATAATCGGGGATTGGCTTACGCCAGGCTAGGCCAAAACTTGCGTGCCATTGAAGATTACAGTCAGGCAATCCATCTTAATCCTGATTATGCCAAGGCTTATTATAACAGGGCGGTTGTTTATTTGAGTATGAGCGAGAAAAAACTGGGCTGTCAAGATGCGCAGAAGGCCTGTGTGTTGGGAGAGTGTGCCATATTGGAACAGGCTCGATCTAAGGGAGACTGCCCATAGTCATTGATCTTTTCCTCTGATGCTTGACAGATAAATGAAAGTCACGAATAAGGCTTCATAGCAAGGCGGTTCGTTAGGTGAAAATATTTTCCTTGCGATTGTTTGCCTGTCTATTTCTTTGTTGCTGATATTGTGAGTGAATAAAGGGCTGAATTTAAATTTAAGAAATTGTAAATTGATAACCAAGAGAAGTAATTTTTTTTTCTGGATTGTAAACGCGCTGTCATCAACGATTATGATGTTCTATATCAAGCGATGATAAAAAGCTGTTGCGCATTATTATCAATTTCAGGAGGCTGTCATGAAGGTCGTGCTAATTTCGATGCCGGACATTGCGCCGATCATGCTTCACGAAAAAGCGATTCACATGCCGAATCACGGCATGGCCTGTGTCGGCGGCCATATCGACGAGCGCCACGATGTTTCCCTGATTGATCTCGTTCGCAAGCGGCCTTCCATTAAAAAGTATCTTACCCGCACGTTAACCCGCATCCAGCCGGACATCATCGGCCTGTCCGCAATGACCTGGCAATACAACACCTGCGTTCGTCTGATCCGGTTGATCAGAACGATTCTCCCCGATGTCAAAATCGCCCTGGGCGGTTACCACGCAACCCTCGTGCCCGAAGAAATCGCCGCTTCCGCTGATGCTGCTCTTATTGATTTCATGGTTCGCGGAGAAGGGGAGATCCCCTTCCGCCGACTCGTTAATGCTCTGGATGGTCGGGATAACTTCGCGGATATTCCGTCGCTCTCCTTTAAACAAGAAGATGCTTTCGTCCATAACAAACGTGCGGCCCTATGCGATCTTTCTTCCCTAGGGCTGCCGATCCGCGATCAGCGACGGCTGACCTGGGGGTATCATTTCATATTTAATAAGATCGAGGTCATGGAAACCTCTCGCGGATGCACCCGCGATTGCAATTTTTGCAGTATGCGACATATGTACGGCAGGTCTTATCGCACCTATCCGATCGAGCGCGTCATCGAAGATCTGGACTACATCTGCCGCGTCAAAAAAACACGCACGATTTTTCTGGTGGATGATAACCTGGTTTTGAATCCGAAGTGGGTGGACGAAATCTGTGAAGCCATCATCAAAAAAAAATACAAGGATTTAAATCTGATTGTCCAATCGGATTGCATTTCCGTTGCAAAAAACGAAGATATGGTTCGCAAAATGAGCCGGGCGGGATTTCGGGGAATGTTTCTGGGGATTGAAAATGTTTCCGCGGATCATCTGGATGCATTGGGCAAAGCCGATGTGGTGAAGGTCTCCAAACAGGCCATTGACCTCTGTCATAAAAACGACATCATGGTCATTGGCGGGGCCATCTTCGGTCTTCCGGACGATGATGAAGAAGCCATTCGTAAAAATTATTATTTCCTGAAGAACAGCGACATTGACGCTCTCTATTGTCAGATTTTAACCCCATATCCCATGACAACACTCCGGCAAGATCTTCTCAGCGAAGGCCTTGTCGCCAATCCCGCTGAATATTGGAAATACAATGGTTTGTGGGCCAATGTCAGAACGCGACATCTTTCCACGGAACAGTTGCAATACTTTTTCTGGTATTATCGTCAAACAATAATCGGCTGGTGGACGCCGTCTGTTTATATCGAGAATCAGGGTTTTAGACTGATGTCCGTCTGGCAACATCTCCTCAAACCGTTAATGCGGTTTTTCTTTGAGCGAAAAGTGCGCAGGATCGGCTGGGAAGGGCTTTACAAAAATGAACTGGCCCATCTGCAACGCATGAATGAGTTTGATGATCTCTGAGAATGGCTCAACGCAAAGCCCAAAAAGAAAAGCTCTTTATGGAATGAAATATTATCCAAA
>JASEHT010000140.1 GCA_030018675.1 Smithella sp. | reverse complement strand
CTCTTGCAAGAGAGCCGGCTTTTTTGTGGAAACTTTTTTGTCCGGTACAGTAAGCGGATATCGGCGGGCTGAATCGATGCCGCAGGGAAAACCTGCCGGAACGGAAATCCGACAACCGCCCGCGCGCGGCCCCGAAAAGAGTTCGACCGGCGTGTTTGCGCGGGCCGCGTTTTTGCAACGCTGCTTTTTCTAGATCACCGTCGCAACCTGGTAGGCGGCGCGCACCGCTTCCAGCAGCCTTCCGCAGGCGAAGGAATCGCCGATGTTGTACAATTCGGGGGCAACGTTCGCCGCCTGACACGCGTAATAGAGTTCATCGCCGGGACGCGCGCCGGCCGACAAGACAACGAGGTCGGCCTGGAGCGTCCGCGACTGAAATTCTTCCTTAATCTTTCCGGCAAAAGGATTTTCGATGTTCTCCGGCACAATCGGCGTCCACGTATTGTAGGGATCGGGAACGGTTTTCGAAACGTTCTGCTCAACTAAAACATGCCTATCGCCGACTTCCTTCAGCATCGAACAGTTGAGCAGTTCCACGCCCATTTTCTCCAGATAATGAATCAGAAAACCGCGGTTCGAGGTGCAGACGCCCTTCATGATTTCCGGCAGCATTTCGACGATCTTGACGTTTTTCTTTTTCTCGTGAACGAGAAAGTAAGCGGTTTCGCAACCCACCGAACCGCCTCCGACGATAACGATGTTTTCCGCGGCGTCAATCATGGACGGATCGCGCAGGAGATCAACGGCCAGCACGACGTGAGGCGCGTCGATATTTTTCGCCGGGGGACGTTTCTGGACGGTGCCCGTGGCGCAGATGACCGCGTTGTAATGACCCGCACGTAGGAAAGAAACGTCCACCTCGCGGCCGTATTCGACGCTGAGGCTGCGATTGTTCATCGTTTCCGCGAGCATCGTTTTCATATAAGCCCGGTAGTTGTGAATGTCGAATTTGATGGCCGGACGGGAGCCGGGAATGAGCATGCCGCCGATTTCTTCTCTTTTTTCAAAGAGCGTCACCTTGTGTCCGCGGTGCGCCGCAATCATCGCGGCGTTCGCTCCGGCGGGACCGCCCCCGACCACGGCGATGGATTTAATTTTCACGGACACAGACAGTTCGCTGCCGTCATAGATATCTTCATGACCGGTGCGCGGGTTAACCGTGCACTGCGGGTGGCCGCCGTCCACAAACTCATTGATGCAGCCCTCCTGATCGCCGATGCAGGGACAGATTTTTTCGACCCGGCCGGCATAGACTTTGTTGGGCCACTGGGCATCGGCCAGCAGAGGACGCGCCAGCATAACCATGTCGCATTGGTTGTCGCGCAGCGCCTGCTCGGCCAAATCCGGATAACCGAGCTTGCCCACCGCCACCACGGGCACGTCCATTCCCGCGTTCGTGCGGATCTTGTTTTCTTCAAAATATTCCTTGACGATCCGGGACATTTCCAGATAACAGCCGGGCGGCATGAAGCCGGGCGGATGGGGTAGCCACCAGTTGTCGTAACAGCCGAGATCGACATCGAAGATGTCCACGCCCGCGCGGACAAGATTGGCCATGTATTCCAGCGTCTGCTCGACCGTGCGTTCGTTTTTGAATTTGCGCAGGGTTTTGACGGTGTTCATTCTTTCCCCGTAGGTTTCGTTGAGCGCCAGCGATAGATCGATCCGGTACATGATGGGATAAGCCTTGCCGACGCGCCTGCGTATTTCTTTGATGAGTTCGATGCCGAACCGCTGCCAGTCGGCAAAGGCGCCGAACGTCCGCCTGTTGAAGGCGGTATTGGTCATCTGCTCGAGAAGGTAACCTTCGTGGCCGTGCAGATAAACGCCGTCAATCAGCAACGCCTTGGCGTCGGACGACGCCTGCCCGGCGTTTTTAATGATTTTCCACGCCATGCGGCCCGAAAGCGGACGGCACGGTATGGCGGGCAGATAAAAGTTGGGATTCCACGACGCCGAAACGGGCAGTTTGAATTTGTTGACCAGACATTCCGGCGAGCCGACTCTTCCCAGGCCGGGGGTCAACTGAATGAAGAATTTCGCCCCGTAGCCGTGACAGCGCTCGGCAATGTCGCGCCAGCCCGCAAAGCGCGTGCGTGACGCGTCGATGCGCGGGAAATAGGATAGGCCGCCTTTTTCGGTTACGGTCGGATCAATGCCGTGGCTGATCGGAACGAGTCCTGAGGTAATGAGTCCGACGCCGCCTTTGGCCCTTTCGGTAAAGTACTGGATCATTTTGGTGTTGGGACGTCCGGTTTCCTCGGCCATGCTGATGTTGCCCATCGGCCCCATGACCAGACGGTTTTTTATTTTCACGCTGTTGACCTGAAGGGGACTGAAGATGGAGGTATAAGGGTAAAGTCTGGACGTCATGACGCCGTCGTCAAGAAGCTTTTTGTCCTCATACCACGTGCCGAATTTTTCCACGACCGCTTTCATCCGTTCCTGATATTTGTTTGCCATAATTCACCTCACGATCTTTCTCCTTAAAATCAATATTTTTTCTTGCGCCGGATTCAGCCTTGCCGACCGGTGACGTCGGTAACAGAATAAGAAACAGAAAATCCCGAAATATCAACTTATGGAAATCAGTTGTCATGTCTGCTCGAGAAGGCCTTAACCTTGCTCGATATTATGACACAGGGGGTATGGACGGTCAAATTTTTTCCGTTGAATAAATTATCCGCCGCACGAAAATTATCATGAACAGGCTTTGAGCAGGAAATTTTCCAGAAGCAGGCGCGGACTGGAAGCGCCGGATGTCTTGAGCGAACGTTCCATCCCGAGCAGGTCTTCCTGCAGGGCAATGAGGCGCGCGGTGGTAAAACGCACGCAGTTGCGCAGGGCGTTATAAACGGTGAAGGGATGCTGTCCGAAGATAAGGCCTTCGCGTTTTATGCCGGAGGAATTAAGTTCGCTGAAAGCGGGATAAAGGGCTTTCTGGAACCAGCCGTATTCCATGCTGTGGCTGAATTTGGGCAGTTTGCCCGAATCGACCAGCAATCTGGCCTGAAGCAGAAATCTGATTTCGCGGGAAATCATGGTGAGAATCATCAGGTGATGGATGCCCTGATCCAGAAGATGTTTCAAGGCGTCCAGGACGGCGAGCTGATTTTTTTCGCTCAGGGCGTTGGTCAGGGCGAAGATGTCGTCTTCTTTCGTTCTGCCGACGGCTTCTTCGACGTCCTCTTTTTCAATCCCCACGCGGTCGCCGACAAAGGCGATAAGCTTTTCCAGTTCCGATATGGAGCGGCGGAAATCAAAACCGGTTTTTTTGCCCAGTGCAATCCAGGCCGCCGGAGACATTTTTTTGCCGCAGCTCTCCAGCAGTTTCCGGGCTTCCTGCTGAAGGATTTCTTTGCGCACGTTTTCTTTCTTGACTTCGGCGAAAGGCAGAACGACACCGGCTTCATCTATGACTTTGTAGAGTTTTTTTCTCCGGTCCACGGACTCGGCGGTGAAGATCAGGCAGTTGCCCGCGGGCAGGCCGTTTTTGATGATGTCTTCCAGTTTGTCTGTTTTGTCGCTGATCGCGGCGTCGGTCAGACCGGACGCCTGACAAATGTCCAGAATGCGCGGCAGCCATTTTTCGCGCTCTTCTCCCGCATCGCCCTTGACGATGGAATTCCAATGCTCATCGGTTATTTTCTGCCAGCCGGCCCCCTGCAGATCCTCCAGCGCCAAACCGGCAATGTTCAGAAAAGCCAGAAAATATTTGGCGGCGCGGGAGGGATTTTCGTCCATCGCGGAGCGTATTTTGCCGATGAGTTTGCCCAGGTCGTCCTTCGAGGTGAACAGGGTGGCGTTCTTGACGACGATGATTTTTTTGCCGCCGAGCAGCGACGGCGTCAGAAGATCGTCGATGAGGCCGCCGATATCGATGTTCTCGCCATCCAGATAAAAAAGGCTGAAATCCCGGTCGGCGGCCGGCATCATGATATCCAGCATTTTGTTGAGGGCTTCTTTGATGAGATATTCTTCTTCCCCGTACAGAAGATAGCAGGGCGCTACAACGCCCTTTTTCAGGCTGGTGAGGATTTTTTCCATTTTTAAAAAACTGCTTTTTGAGGATTAAACGATAACGTATTTTCTAATCAGCCGGACGGCTTCTCCCGGATCGTCAACCACCTGAATCAGATCCATGTCCTCCGGATTGATTTTACATTCTTTCAGCATTTTATCTTTTAACCAGTCGATCAGACCGCCCCAATATTCGCTGCCCATTAAAATAAGGGGAAAGGATTTTATTTTTCGGGTCTGAATCAGGGTAAGCGCTTCAAAAAGTTCATCCATGGTGCCGAAACCGCCCGGCATGATCACATAGGCGACGGCGTACTTGACAAACATCACCTTGCGGACAAAGAAGTACTTGTAGTCGATATGAATGTTGGCGTAGGGATTCGGCTTTTGTTCGTACGGCAGGCGGATGTTGAGTCCCACCGATTTGCCGCCAGCTTCCGCGGCGCCTTTATTGGCCGCTTCCATGATGCCGGGGCCGCCGCCGGTGATCACATCAAATCCGCTCTTTACAAGAAGCCGGGCCAGATTTTCGGCATTCTCATATTGAGGGTCGCCGGGCTGGACTCTGGCGGAACCGAAAATCGTCACGCCATTTTTGATTTTGGAAAGGACTTCGATGCCTTCGACAAACTCCGCTATAATGCGGAACATTCGCCACGATTCATTGATGGATAACGAATCAATCACGTACTGTTTTTCATCCATAAGGCGAAACCCCTCCTTAAGCGGTGATGATCTTTATTAGTGATAAGACTTTTGCGGCTTAAAACCGGCGGCGTCTCTGAACCTTGGCCAAACGACGCTGAGCTTCGATTGATTTTCTCTTCTGTTTCACCGAAGGTTTTTCATAAGCGCGGCGGACTTTCAATTCCTTGAACAAACCGCTTTTCGAAAGTTTGTTTTTCAAAATCTTTAAAGCTTTTTCCACGTCGTTGTCTATTACTCTGACTTCCAAATTAAATCCTCCTTGTTCAAATTAAAATTTTGTAATTACTGTCACGTCACATTCCGCTGTTTCGGAATGACACTTGCCCTTGCGGATCCCGAATCCCACTCCGCTGCGCTTTAATGAGCCTGGGTTTTCCGAAACGTAGTGCCCGGAAAACCTTAGAGCGAATTAGTGAGACTCCAATTTCAAAAGCTTCGCGAAGTTGAAATTGGTTAGTCGAACTATCCTTGTGCCAAGCACAAAGGGTATCCCGCCACCTTTAGGTGGTCGGGACGAACTTCGTCCCGATTCTTCGGAACTCGTTCTCAGCGGATCTCGAATCCCGCTCCGCTGCGCTTCGGGGATAGTTCGTCCAGCAGATTTCAGCTCGCTACGCTTCTGAAATCTGGGACTCACTATAAAAAAAAGGGCAGCACGGCGAGACGTTTGTTCGTCCGCCGTCATCCACCCTTCGTTGTCCAATTAATTTTAAATCACGCTCCTTATTCTGGAGTAATATTTCTTAAGGCCTTGAGCAAGGCTTCGTTTTCCTTTTTGCTTCCTACGGTCACCCTGATGCAATGGGGAATCTGCGGAATGTTCAGGTTTTTCACAACAATACCGTCCGCAAGGAGTTTTCTGTATATGCGATTGGAATCAAAAGCGCAACTAAAAAATATAAAATTCGCGCGGGACGGATAAGCTTTGATCCATTTTATCTGCTTCAGCCCGCTGTAAAGCGCCTCTCGCCCTTTGGTTATCTCTTTGATTTGCTTGACAAATTCGTCTTTGTTGTCCAGAAAAAACCCGGCGGCTATCTGCGATAGGGAATTGATATTGTAGGGCAGTCTGACTTTGTCGATCTGGGCTAAAATATCAGGATTTCCTATCAAAAACCCCAGACGAATCGAGGCCATGCCCAGTTTGGACAATGTCTTGAGAAAAATCACGTTGTCGTATTTTTTAACAAGAGGCAGCAGGCTTTGACCGGAAAAAGCGGCGTACGCTTCATCAATGACGACCACGCCGGGAGCTTTTCTGATCAGGGCTTCTATTTTTTTGCGGCTGAAAATATTGCCGGTGGGGCTGTTGGGTGAACTCAAAAAAATTAGGGCCGGAAAATTTTTTCTCATCTTCGAGATCATGGCGTCGACGTCCAGATCAAATTTCCTGTCCAGAGGAACTTCGACAACTTTATTTCCGGTGTTCACAGCGATAATTTTGTACATGGCAAAGGTGGGCGCGGGAATCAGCACGCCGTTTATTCTGCCCTTGAGCGCCAGGCAGAGCGCCTGAATCAGTTCGTCGGAACCGTTGCCGGGGATGATCATGTTTCTCTTCACACCGTAATATCCGGCGAACCGATTGCACAATTCCGGAGCCCCGGCGGCGGGATAACGGTTGAGGACAACTTTGCCTAATGCGTCCCTCAGTCTTCTTT
>JASEHT010000013.1:285-21868 GCA_030018675.1 Smithella sp. | reverse complement strand
TCTGGCACAAAAATTGATGTATCTCTTATGAAACAACGCCGATTCCCGTCAGGAAATAGCGGCTTGCTTTAAATGATGAGTGTTTAAAATCTGAAACATTAGGGAAATATTCATGTTTTTCTGAAAATATTTCGTAGCGCCATGCGCCGGAAAAAAAGACCGGATGAAATAAGCTACATTGAACCGAACAAATTTGTTACAATAAACTTAAGTGGAAGGAAAAGATTATGACACCATATGCTCGCGTCAGCACGGGAATGATCAGTCTGGATGAAATGCTCAACGGTCTTCAGATGGGAGACAACGTTGTCCTGCAGATTGACGATATTGAAGATTATAAAAAAATCGTCGAACCCTTTGTCAAAACCGCTCTCGCCAACAATAAAAGGCTGGTCTATATGCGCTTTGCCGGTCACCCGCCGCTTCTGGAGCCGGACAGGAATATTAAAACTTATAAACTGAATGCGAACAGCGGTTTTGAATCTTTTTCCACACAGGTCCACAACATCATAACGGAAGAAGGCCGGGATGTGTTCTATGTCTTTGACTGCCTGTCCGATCTGCTCATGGCCTGGGCGACCGATCTGATGATCGGCAATTTTTTCGTCATCACCTGTCCTTATTTGTTTGAATTAAACACGGTGGCCTATTTTGCCATCCTGCGCAGCAGCCACTCCTTCAAAACGGTGGCGCGGATCCGGGAGACGACCCAGGTCATGCTGGACATCTACAACAATAACGGAAAGCTTTGCGTTCACCCGCTCAAAGCCTGGAAGCGCTACACGCCGACCATGTTTCTGCCGCACATTATGGAGGATGACAAATTCGTCCCGATTTTGAACAGCGCGGACGCGGCCAGTTTTCTTTCGTATCTGACAACTAAGAATACCGGCGGCGGCGTCCGCAATCTGGACTACTGGGACCGCATCTTCCTAAAGGCCGCCGATATCCTGCAAAACCCGGACGCCGCTGTCGAACGGCAGGAGATGGTGGACTCCCTTTCGAGAGTGATGATCGGACGCGAAAAAAGGATGTTGTCTCTGGTGAAGGAATATTTCCCACTGGAAGATCTGCTGGAAATAAAAAAGCGTCTGATCGGCACCGGGTTTATCGGCGGCAAATCCGTCGGCATGCTGCTGGCGCGCAACATTCTGCGCAGAGACCCGAGCCTGGACTGGAACGCCGAACTGGAGGTGCACGATTCCTTCTACATCGGCTCCGACATCTTCTATTCCTACATGGTGCAGAACGGCTGGTGGAAACTGCTCATGGCGCAGAAAACCGATGAAGGATATTTCGAGGTCGCCCGGGAACTGAGAAGCAAAATGCTCCACGGCGTTTTTCCGGATGAAATCAAGGAGCAATTTCAGCTGATGCTGGAATATTTCGGACAGTCGCCGATCATCGTGCGTTCCAGTTCGCTGCTGGAGGACGCTTTCGGCAACGCTTTTGCCGGAAAATATGAAAGCTACTTCTGCGTCAATCAGGGTACGCCGGAAAAACGCTACCAGAATTTTGAGGAAGCCGTGCGCAAGATATTCGCTTCCACTATGAATGAGGACGCGCTGACCTACCGTCTGCAACGCGGCATGGCGAGTCAGGACGAGCAGATGGCGCTGCTCGTGCAGCGCGTTTCCGGCTCGCACCGCGATATGTACTTCTTCCCCGATATCGCCGGCGTCGGCATTTCCTATAACACTTTCGTCTGGCAGAAAGGCATGGACCCGAAAGCCGGGATGCTGCGCATCGTTTTCGGCCTCGGAACCAGAGCGGTCAATCGTGTGGAAAACGATTATCCGAGAATCGTGGCGCTGGATTCTCCGCTGACCAGGCCCTTCGCCAAGCAGGAGGACGTGAAAAGATTTTCACAAAATGAAGTCGATGTTTTGAATTTAAAGGACAACAATTTTCAAAGCGTGCCGGCAACCGATCTCCTCAACTATACTATAGAAAGCCACCTGGATATGATCGCGACACGCGATGCCGCCGCTTCCGAATACCTGCAATCGCTGGGCAGGGATACCAAGGACGCCTGGATTGTGACGTTTGATGAATTTCTGGAAAGCACATCGTTCGCCCAAACCATGTCCAATATGCTGAAAATACTGGAACGGGTGTACCGGTATCCGGTGGACATCGAATTTACGGCAAACTTCAATGCCGAGGGGAAGCCGAAAATCAATCTTCTGCAATGCCGTCCTTTCCAGACCAAAGGACATTACAGCCGCGTGGCGTTGCCGGAAAAAATCAGCAAATCAAAAATCCTGCTCAGGCAGGAGGCGAATTTCATGGGCGGAAGCGTTTATCAGGCCATCTACCGCATCATTTATATTGATCCCCGGGAATATTCGAAATTAACCATTTCCGAAAAACATGATATTGCCAGACTGGTGGGAAAGCTGAACAAGCAATTAGGCCGTCGCGACGTGATGCCGACCATTCTTCTGGGACCGGGAAGATGGGGCACGACGACGCCGGCCATGGGGGTTCCGGTGACGTTTTCCGAAATCAACAATATAACCGCCATCGGGGAAATCGCTTACCACGACGGCTCGCTGATGCCCGATTTATCCTTCGGCACGCACTTTTTCCAGGATATGGTGGAAATGGATATCTTTTACATGGCGATCTATCCGGAAAAAGACGGCGTTATCTTCAATGAAGCGTGGATGAAAAAACAGCCGAACATCCTGACGGATCTGATGCCGGATGATGCCCGCTACGCGAAAACGGTCAAAGTGTACAATGTGCAAAATATGGATTTACGTTTGCTTTCTGATATTGTAACACAGCAAATGATCTGTTTCCTCGGCGACGCGGCAACAAAAAAAGAACCGGTGTGAAGGTATGATATTTCAGAAGAAGATCTTTCTGCTTTTCCAAAATTTTATTTTATTCATCCGGACGTGCCGTCTGTATGTCGGACGCTGTCCGAATGATGTCGCTGCGCCAGCGCTCATTTTTTTCCCGATTCTTTCCTGTCAGATGAACTGCGGGTTTGCCGGGATCATGACCTGCCGTCTGCAAAATCATCCCCGCGAAACAACGTCGGATCTTATAATGGCCCGGTTATGGGAAAAGGCCAAAAGCGCGAAGGTAAAATCCGCGGACCTTTATTTGGGCGGAACGGATACCATCAGCGCCATGCAGACAGCCGTGTTGAATCTTAAACGCGAGGATGCGCAGGCGTTTCTTTTTTTTCACACGGCCCGCGCAGCGGATTTATCCGGCCTGATGGCTGAAATGAAGCTTTTCGTCACCGAGGAAGAAAAATGGCTTGAAGATCAGGCGGCGCTGATTAACTCTTCGGACCTGGAAAGTGTCAACGGCCGGCTGTTGCTGCTGAAAGACATCGGCTGGGCGCTGGAAAAAGATATCCTGGCCAATATACAAAAAGTGCTCGCTTTGTCGGGCAGCGAAACGCAATCCTCTGTCACACCCGCGGCGTTCCGGAAATACCGGAAGCTGAACCTGGCGCTTAACGCTTTGGATCGTCTGGAAGTACGGGGGCGCGATTCGGCGGGTATCCAACTGTCCTTCGCTGTGCATAATGAAACACAGTGGCAGGAGGTTATCCGTCAAATCGAGCAGAAGAACCTGGCGGACGACTATAAAAAACGGTCACAGAAAGGCGATCTTCTCAACGAAAATATTTTTGTCTCGCGCAATTCGCCCGACCGGAATGGGCCTATCAGCATTGCCTTCACATACAAAACGTTTTCCATCGTCGGCGAATTGGGAAGAAATGTCGCCGACCTCAGACACTCCATTCAAACCGACCGCATTCTACAGTGCTTCGCCGGCCTGGAAACAACCGGCGACAACGTATTGACGCATACCCGCTGGGCTTCCGTCGGTTCCATCACGGAGGAAAATTGTCATCCGGTAAACAACTACGCCATCAATCACACGGCCTCTTCCTTTCCCTTTTATCCGGACAGAGAAGCTCAAATTAATGTCGTCCTCAACGGCGACGTGGACAACTACGCGCAACTGAGACAATCGCTGGAAAAACAGAGCGAAATGATATCTCAGCGCATCACGACCGACACGAAAATTATTCCGCTGCAAATCGAAAAATATCTGAATTCGGGCGAAAATCTGACGGACGCGTTCCGCCTGGCTGTTAACGATTTCAGGGGCTCGCACGCCATCGCCATGACCAGTAACCTGGAGCCGGACAAAATGTTTCTGGCGCTCCAGGGAAGCGGTCAATCCGTCTATCTCGGCTTCGGCGAGGATCAGTGCATGTTCTCCTCGGAACTTTACGGCGTGGTGGAAGTTACGCCGCATTTCCTGAAGATGAACGGTGAAAATGGCGGACAGATTTTTATTCTGGATCAGAACTGCCCGGCGGACATCGAAGGCGTCTCCGCTTTTTCCTATGACGGTAGAACGTTGACGCTCACGAAAAAATCCGGTCAAACGGCTGAAATAACAACCCGGGATATTGATCGCGGAGCGTATCCGCATTTTTTCCTCAAGGAAATTTGCGAATCGGCGTTGTCCGTCAAAAGAACGCTGCGCGGCAAATATCATATTTCATCCGTGGAGCCATCTGCGGCGCATGTCGCGTTTAATCTGGGCGAAGATATGGTTCCCGCGACCGTCCGCACCGGGCTGAAAAAAGGTTTGATCAGAAATATCGTTGTTATCGGGCACGGGACAGCGGCCGTGGCCGGTCAGGCGGTCGCGGATTCTCTGTCGCATTATCTGGAAGGCAGGCCGCTCAATATATCCTCCCGTGTCGCCTCGGAACTGAGCGGCTTCGGCTTGAAAGACGACCTCTGCGACACGCTGATCATCCCGATTACGCAATCGGGAACCACCACGGACACGAATCGGGCCGTAGCCATGGCAAGGGAGCGCGGCGCGCAGGTCATTGCGATCGTGAATCGCCGTCAATCTGATATTACCGCAACAGCTCAAGGTGTCTTTTACACGAGCGATGGACGGGATATCGAAATGTCGGTCGCATCCAGCAAGGCTTTTTACGCGCAGATTGTCGCCGGACATATCCTGGCGCTTTTTTTCGCGCAGCTTCTGGGCACCAGATCCGATGACGACATCGCCAGAGCATTAAGGCTCCTGGAATCCGCGCCGCTGCTGATGGATAAAATCTTCTCCAGCCGGGCCGCCATTGCCGCCTCGGTTCAAAAAGCCGTCACCCGGAAGCACTGGGCCATCGTGGGAAGCGGCCCCAACAAGGCGGCGGCCGATGAAATCCGCATCAAACTCAGCGAACTCTGTTATAAAACCATCTCCTCGGACACAATCGAAAACAAGAAACACATTGATTTATCCGCCGAGCCTTTCATTCTGGTCTGCGCCGCGGGCAATCCCGAACCCGTGGCCGCCGACGCGGCAAAAGACGTGGCGATTTTCAAGGCGCACAAAGCCGCGACCGTCGTTTTCGCCGATGAAGGCGACAGCCGTTTCCATGCATTCGCGGATCAGGTTATTGCCATTCCCGCAGCGCCTTCTCCGCTGCCGGTCATTCTCAACGCAATGGCCGGTCACCTCTGGGGCTATTACGCGGCCCTCGCCGTTGATGCAGAAGCGCAAATCTTCCGCCAATTCCGGGGCGGCCTGACCTTTGAGCTGGCAGAACGGAATCATAACGCCCTGTCGGTTTTCGACCTGATTGCGGACGCTTCTTTACAACGCGTCATCAACGGATTTTTCTCTTTGTTCAACGCCCGCCGGCAGGAGGGCGGCTTTGTTTTTCTGGAAGGCAAGACCATCACCGATCTGACGCTGCTTTTAAAATATGCGTCGGGTAAGCTGCCGCTGCAGGACATCCGTCAGGATTTCAATTGCGAAAAAGATTTGTTTTCGCCATACGATCTGCTCGATGAAACGTTGGGGAAGGCCATCGACGAACTTACCCGTCCCATTGACGCCATACGCCATCAGGCCAAAACCGTCACCGTGGGCACCAGCCGGAAGGAAAAAGAACCCGAGGGAATTATTTTCGACCTTCTGCAAGCGCTCAAATTCAATGCCGGCCATCTCTCCTACCGGGATGTGCAGATGATCAGACGCGTTCAACCGGCCATCTCATCCGTGCCGGGATATACCCTGTACGATATCAGCGCCCTTGACGACCGCAGCAATCCGGCGGCTGATTCCATGATCGTCATCCGCGTCAAGGCGGGAATTGCCGCCAGCATGACATCGCGCGCCGACAAGCCGACCGAGCTGATGGGCGTAAAAAGAACCATCGTCAGCACAGGCCATGCTTATGTCGGGCGCGGCAAAACGGACCGCGCGCCCATCATGATTATCCCGCTCCGAACCCGGGAGTCGGCAATCGGCAATCTGCTGCTTCTCCATATCCGCTTCAATGAAAGCCTGAATCTGCAGCAAAGAATCGCCGTTCTGGGATACCGCTATAACGACATCCGGAATCTTATCGATGAGTACAACCTCGCCTGGAACGACAGGTTTCTGGAAGCCTTTTCCCTGGAATCGCTTTTCAGCGAACCGGTGGACGTCATCGCGGGACATATCAAAGCGCAGCGGGCTCCGTAAAACCGGCTTTCCCGAAGATTAATCCCTGTCATCATTCATGCAACACGGGCGGTTTGTCTTGACAGTCCTGTTCGCTTTTCTTATACTTTCCTCAGCGTATTTTTTCCAAACATCAGAATAGATTTGCCCGAACCGCGGGCAATATTTACCTCACATAAAAAGGAGTCGGTATGAAGGTCCTGGTCATCAACAGCGGCAGCTCTTCGCTCAAATACGAGCTTTTCGATCTAAACACGGAAAACTCGCTGATGAGCGGAGCCATATCGCGTATTGGCATGACAGGCGCGGAACATTCCAGCGCCTGCGGCGAAAGAAAAAATCTAATCCAAATTGAAGCTCCTGATCATCTTGCGGCGCTGGATTCCGTCCTGAAAGCAATCACCGGCATGGAGGGCACGCCCGTAAAAAGCCTTGATGAAATCGGCGCCGTGGCCCATCGCATTGGACACGGCGGCTCCCTCTACCGCGGCCCCGTGGTCATTGACCAGAGCGTCCTGGATGAAATCCGGCGGTTGATTCCTCTGATGCCGCTGCATCATCCCGCGATGCTGGCCGGCATTGAAGCCTGTCAGAAGGCGTTGCCCGATGTGCCGCATGTGGCCGTTTTCGACACCGCGTTTCATAGCGCGATTCCCGACGAAGCGGCGATTTACGGCCTGCCCCATGAAATTTTTACCGGAGGCATCAAACGATTCGGCTTTCATGGCAACTCCCACGAATATGTCGCCACGAAAGCGGCCGAATATCTGGAAACACCCCTGCGACGCCTGAATATCATCTCCTGTCATCTCGGAAACGGCGCCAGCGTCTGCGCCATACAGCGCGGACATTCCATAGACACCAGCATGGGATTCAGTCCGATGGAGGGACTGATCATGGGCACGCGCGTCGGCGACCTCGATCCCGGAATCATCCCCTATCTGATGCGCTCCCGAAATTTGACCCTCGATGAGTTGGACGATATGATGAACAGCAAAAGCGGTCTGCTGGGCATCTCCGGCGTCAGTTCCGACATGCGGGAAATTGTCGCCGCCGCGCAAGAAGGCAACGCTCGCGCCCTGCTGGCCGTCAAGGCGTTCTGTTATCGCATCAAAAAATACATCGGAGCGTACCACGGGATTTTGGGGGGAGCGGATGCGCTCATCTTTACCGGCGGCATCGGCGAAAACAGCCGCGGCGTCCGTGCCCGGTGCGTTCAGGGGCTGGAAAAACTCGGGTTCGCCGTGGATGCCGTCCGTAATGACCGTTGCTCCGTTAGCGCATCAACGGGTGTATGCGATATAGGGGCGCGTTATTCCAACGTTCATATTCTGGTGATCGCAACCGACGAAGAGCTGATGATCGCCAGGCAGTGCGCCCGGGCGCTGGATTACAAACGTTCCATCAAGCAGCATGTCATGGCGACGGACAAGCGTCCGATCAGGGTCTCCGTTTCCGTGCGTCACGCGCATTTAAGCAAGCCCGATGTGGAAGCGCTTTTCGGCCCCGGCCACGTGCTGACGCCCAAGTCCCCTCTGTATATCGACAGCGAGTTTGCCGCCCACGAAACTTTAAATCTCATCGGCCCCCGCGGCCAGGTGAATAATGTCCGGATTATCGGTCCGGAACGCTCCAGGACCCAGGTGGAAATTTCCCGTACTGAAGAGTTTCAGCTCGGCATTGACGCGCCCATCCGCGAGTCCGGCGACCTTAACGGCTCGCCCGGAATCATCCTCGAGGGACAGGCGGGCCGAGTTGAAATCCCGGAGGGCGTCATCTGCGCGATGCGTCATATCCACATGACGCCGGAAGACGCGGAAAGCTACGGCGTCAAAGACAGAGATATTGTGATGGTACGGCTTGACGGAGAACGCGAACTGATCTTCGGTGACGTCATGGTTCGGGTGCACCCCGATTACAAACTGGAAATGCATCTGGACACGGACGAGGCCAACGCCGCCGATCTGCCGCCCGTGTCCCAGGGCTATATCGTGCGCATTGAATCCCGCCACTAATCAACCAATGATTCTGCAATATGTTTTTTCTTATTGCCTTGTCAGATAATGTTTGCAAGACAGAATGGGATGGCGACAAATCATGCGGGGTCCGGAATATTGCATCACCGCTTTAATTTTTTCCCTCATCAACGGTTTATAACAGTGCACCGTGCATTTTGAGCATTGGGGTTTTTTCTCCTTGAACGGACATTGCTCAAGACGCTTTTTCGCGTAATCGAAAAGCCCGCCGCACTCGGAACAAAGACTGTCTCTACTGCCGTGGTGACCACGGCAGTAGAGATTAATCATGAGCCGGACTGTTTCAATCTCCCTTTCCATCTTCGCATCATCGCCTGGAAAAATATCAGCGCTTGTCCTCTTTGTCATCCTCGCCATCCTTCTTATCTGCCTCCCGGCAGGAAGGTTTCAGTCAGGTGGATATTCCCAACTTGGGCAGGATATAGGCCTGCAGCGCGTACCATACGGCGATGACCGCGAGCACGGTTAATATTTCATTCATATAATTTCCTCTCTATTTAAAAGCATACAATCTTCTCCCTGCCTTAGCCACCCGATTTTTTACTGGCCCTTCAGAATCTTTCCTCTTAAGCTCAGGACAATTTCTTTCATGGGGATTTTCTTGTCCGCCGCTTCCATTCCTTTCTTGACAATCATGGGCATTCCCGAACAGCAGGGCACCTCCATGACCGCCACCGTCACGCTCTTGATGCCGGCGGTCTTGAAAATGTCGGCAAATTTTTGCACATACTCCTGTACATCGTCGAATTTCGGACAGCCCATCATCACCACTTTCCCCTTCATCAAATCACGATGCAGGGTGGGAAAGGCGACGGCCGTGCAGTCCGCAAGAACCAGCAGGTCGGCGCCTTTCAGGAAGGGGGCACTGGCCGGTATCAGTTTGATCTGAATCGGCCAGTGGGTAAGGGCAGATTCTTCTTGAGCGCTCTCAAAATGTTTCGGCTTGTTGGCCGTTTCGCAGGCGGAAGGTTTGTCAAAGATCTGAATATGCGCTGACGGACAGCCGCAGGGCATGGTCGCGTCTTCCTTTTTCGCCAGGTGTTTTTTGACGGCTTCTTCATCAAAAGGAGACGCTTCGCGCTCGACAATTTTCAGCGCTCCTGTAGGGCACTCACCGATGCAGGCGCCCAGGCCGTCGCAGAAAGTTTCCGAAACGACTTTGGCCTTGCCGTTGATGATTTGCAGGGCACCTTCCGCGCAGCCGGTCACGCAATTGCCACAACCGTCACATAAATTTTCATCAATCTCGATAATCTTTCGTAATGTTTTTTCCATGGTACACCTTTTAATAATTCATTTTCCTTAAAAATTCCCCGCCCCTTGTGGGAGGGGATTAAGGGGAGGGGTAAATTAACTACCAATGTTCACCCTCACCCTACCCCTCTCCCCTCAAGGGAGAGGGAGCAAAATGGACTTTTTACGAACCCGCTATTTCTTCTTTCGGTTTTCCGGTCTCAACTGTCGCACAGCCGCTCCCGCTTTCCACATTTCTGAATCGTGTATTGCCTTGAGTTCTTTTTCCAATTTGACTTTGTAATCCGGAGCGCTGTTGACTCTCAATACAATTTCCGTTTCCTTGCCGGTTGCAACTGATTTATAAAGATCGGCAAATACAGGAGCTACCGCTTTGCGGAATTTATGGCGCCAATCAAGGGCTCCTCTTTGAGCCGTGGCGGAACAATTGGCATACATCCAGTCCATGCCGTTTTCCGCAACCAGTCGAATGAGGCTCTGCGTCAGTTCTTCCACCGTTTCGTTGAAAGACTCGCTGGGCGTATGGCCGTGTTTACGCAGTTCGTTGTATTGCGCTTCCATTACTCCAGCAAGACAGCCCATAAGCACGCCGCGTTCACCGGTAAGATCGCTGTACACTTCCATTTGGAACGTTGTCGGGAATAAAAATCCTGATCCGATGGCAATGCCCAGCGCCATAGTTCTTTCCATCGCGCGGCCGGTGTAATCCTGATGCACGGCAAAGCTGGAGTTGATACCGCTGCCGTCCAGAAAATTTCTGCGAACACTGGTTCCCGAACCTTTGGGCGCTACCATAATAACATCCACGAATTTCGGCGGCACAACGCCGGTCTGCTTTTTATAAACAATGGAAAATCCATGCGAGAAGTAAAGCGCGTCGCCTTTTTTCAGATTCGCCTTGACTTTGGGCCAGAGAATTTTCTGCGCGGCGTCGGAAACAAGATACTGAATAATCGTGCCGCGCTGAACCGCTTCCTCAATCGGGAAAAGCGTTTTACCGGGAACCCAACCGTCGGCAATGGCTTTTTTCCAGTAACGTTTGTCTTCCTTCGCCTGACCAATGATGACATGGATGCCGTTATCTCTCATATTTAAAGCCTGCGCCGGACCCTGCACGCCATAACCCAGCACCGCCACAACTTCATTCTTCAATACTTTCTGAGCTTTTTTCAGCGGAAATTCTTTCGCTGTAATGACGTCTTCAACAACGCCTCCAAAATTAATTTTTGCCATAATAACCTCCCTATTATCTTTAATTAATGATTTAGTTTTCTAAATTCAACGCGATAATTCCGGTTCTGGTAATATCGACAATACCCAGCGGCTCCAGACGCGCCAGCGCAAAATCAATTTGGGAATTGTCTCCCGTAATTTCCAGAATCAAATAATCATCGGCGGAAACTATTACTTTCCACTTGTTCGTGTCAACCGTATTCTTGATCTGCTCTTTCTTGTCCGCCGTCAAATTCAAACGCACCAGAATCAGCTCGCGGTGAATCGATTCCACGTTAGTCAAATTATCCACCTGAATGACATCGACAAGCCGACGCAACTGATTTTCGATCCGCATGATGGTTTCCTTGTTGCCCAAAGTGGTCATGACGATTTTCGACACTTCGTACTGCATGGTCGTATTCACGCAAAGACTTTCAATGTTGTAGCCCTTGCCGCCCAGAATGCCGGCAATCCGGGCTAGCACATCAGGCTTGTTATGAACAAGCACCGAGATGATATGCTCCTTTTTTTCCATTTTTTCAACCTCACCATACTATTTATTATTTTAATCGCACTTATTTAAAGACTTTGTCAAAAGTTCCAGAGGCAAGGCGCGCGAATCATGAGGAACGCATCCGGCATTCGCCGGATAGACTCCGCATATGCGCAGCCCGGCGCATGCCGGGGACTTTTCACGAAGTCGTTAGTTTACCGTCTCCCTGCTGCCCAACGACATATTACTGATGGAATCGCCCGGATGCACCATGGGATAAACGCATTCTTCTCTGGACACCCGGAAATCCATCAGAACCGGCTGATCCAAAGACAGGCCCTGTTTCAGGACGGCTTCCACCTCTTCCGGTTTTTCGGCGCGCAGACCGACAATTCCAAACGCCTCCGCAAGTTTTACAAAATCCGGCGCATAGGTCATATCCGTAAAGGAATATCGCTTTTCATAGAACAACTCCTGCCACTGACGAACCATGCCGAGATAACCGTTGTTCAGCAGAACGATTTTTACATTTATTTTATATTGCGCGGCGGTCGCCAGTTCCTGAATATTCATCTGGATGCTGCCGTCACCGGCGATATCCACGACATGTTTATCCGGAAACGCGCATTTGACACCGATCGCCGCGGGAAGGCCATAGCCCATGGTCCCCAGGCCGCCGGAAGAAACAAAGGTATTCGGCTTGTCAAAATGGAAAAACTGCGCTGTCCACATCTGGTTTTGTCCGACTTCCGTGGTAATAATGGCTTCGCCTTTGGTTAATTTGTACAGGGTTTCAATGACGAATTGCGGTTTGATCACGTTGCCGTTCTGGCAATAGGTCAGGGGAACACTTTCCTTCCACTCGGCAATTTGCCCCAGCCACTGATTTCTTTCCTCATTTTCATAAGCGTAATTGTGTTCGTCGAAGTAAGTGATCATATCGCTCAACACCGCTTTCGTGTCTCCAACAATCGGGAGATCCACCGTAACGTTTCGGTTGATCGACGAGGGATCGATATCCACCTGGATGATTTTCGCGTTGGGAGCAAACGTTTCGATCGTGCCGGTAACACGATCATCAAACCGGGCACCGACGGCACAAAGCAGGTCGCAGTGGCTGATGGCCATATTTGCGTAATACGTGCCGTGCATGCCCAGCATTCCCAGCCACAGCGGATCTCTTCCCGGAAACGAACCCAACCCCATCAAGGTTCCCGTAACGGGAATCCGGTATTGGCGGGCAAACTGCGTCAGTTGTTCCGAAGCCCTGCCGAGAATAACGCCGCCACCCGTCATGATTAACGGCTTCTTCGCTTTTTGTAGCATTTCAAAAAAATTGGCGATCTTTTTGGGAGAAGGCTTGTAGGACACTTCATGATTTCTGATCCTGACGGCGGCGGGGTCATATTCCGTGGAAGCCGCCATCACATTCTTGGGCAAATCCACCAGCACCGGGCCCGGCCTTCCGGAACGGGCGATATGAAAAGCTTCTTTGATCGTCGAAGCCAGATCTTCAATGTTGCGTACCAGGAAATTATGCTTGCTGCAGGGACGGGTGATGCCCGTGATATCGCATTCCTGAAAAGCGTCATTGCCGATAAGCCCTGTGGGAACCTGCCCCGTAAAAACCACCAGAGGAATCGAATCCATATTGGCCGTGGCAATGCCGGTGACGGTATTAGTGGCTCCGGGACCGGATGTCACGAGACACACCCCGACTTTTCCGGTGGCGCGGGCATATCCGTCTGCGGCATGCACGGCGCCCTGTTCATGACGCACCAGAATATGCTTCATATTGCTTTTATAAATCTGATCATAAATATCGAGAACGGCTCCTCCGGGATACCCGAACATAATCTCAACATTCTCTTCTTCGAGCATCTTCAATAATATTTCTGTCCCCTTCAGCTTCATTCCTTTTCCCCATTGATTTTATTAGTATATTAAACCTCAAATAATTATCATGTCATTTCGACCGAAGGGAGAAATCTTATCTACACAAGAAAGATTTCTCGTCGTCCCGACAAGCCTGGACTCCTCGAAATGACACTCGGTGCCGTTTTTCAAAACCTGAGTCCCCCGATCCCACTACGCTACGCTTCGGGGATAAGTGAGACTAAGATTTTTGCTTCGCTTGTAGCTTGCAAAAATCAAGTCTCACTAAATACCTTATTTATGACGTCAATATAATTGTCCCGGTGATGGGTTTTATTTATTTTCTTTCGTATTTTGTCTCCGTTTTCAAAAAAGCATCCCATGAAAGTCCAGATTTCTTTCATTTTATTGGTAATATGCGAGGGGCCGGACAAAACTTTTAAATATTCTTCAAATAAATGATCATGGAAAGCCCTGATGATTTTGATTTTTTCAGCATAAGGCTTTTCCGTATTGAATTTAATTTTTTCCGCGAGGAACGGGTTTCCAATCAGGCCCCTGCCGATCATCCACCGATTAACTGAGCCGAACCGATTAGAGAGCATCTCATATTTCTCAAAAGAATCTATGTCGCCGTTATAGACAACCGTGTGTTTCGAGAGATTAAGGCACTGCTCGAACATATCGAGGTCAACTTCGCCTTCATACATCTGTTCACCGGTTCTCGGATGGATGATCAGTTCGTCGAGCTGGAACCGGTTGAAAATTGGAATGAGCTGCAGCACCTCGTCAGGATATTTTAATCCTATTCTGAGCTTTATCGATAATTTCGGTTTTAGGGCAGGCATGGTTTTTTCAAGAAAAGATTCGACCCTGTCCGGATAACAAAGCATCCCCGCCCCCCTGCCCTTCTTCACAACCATACTGAACGGACAGCCGATGTTCCAGTTTACGGTGCCGTGTCCGATGTCGTATAACGCATTGGCAAGCTTGGTGAACTCATCCGGCTGAGAACTCATGATCTGCGGTATCGTGGGAATACCGGTATTTTGATCAGGGCAATGTTCGCGCAGAAGGTTATTCATCGATTTCATTTTCTTCGTCGCGGAGAGAAATGGCGCAATGGCCATATCAACGCCCTTAAAATAAACAGGGAATAGGTTGCGATAAATCCTGTCGGTTATCCCCTGGAGTGGTGCAAGGTAGATCATGGGTAATTTCTAAATCCTTTGGCTTTCGGTAACTTCACAGGGATTGCTTTTTCCTGATAGCGGCCGGTTTGTCAAGGATAAATATGCTTACTCATTAGTAATTTTATTTTCACAATCACTATGATATAATTAATTCAAATGTGTGGGATTGGGATCAACGGGCATTAAAGCTTTGGAAACAAATTTCGCAGCAAGCTGCTGGGTATTATACCCTCTGCTTTTGCAGGTTAATTTCCAATCCCGATATATCGGGATTGGAAAATTCGACTAGCGCTTCGAACTTCACTTCGTTCGTTCTTAGCGGGTCTCATTATAACTCAAGCAAATAATTAAGGAGGCGATTTATGAGACGCTTAGGTTTGGTGATTGCCGCGTTTTTGTTTTTTTCCATAGCCGGGCAGACATTGGCAGGAGATAATCAAATGAAAGCGGTTTTAAAAATAGAATCCGGCATTTCCAACATCCTGAAGGGCATCGAAAAAACAATTGCTCATACCGCGAAAGAAACAGGCAAAGCGGGAATTCAGCGCGAAGCTGAAATAAGAAATCTTCTGCAGAGTTGTAATACCGGCAGGCCTTATGTGGTCGATTCCACATTTATTGATAACAAAGGCATTATGCGGTTTATCGAACCCAAACAATACCAACACTATGAAGGCTCGGATATCTCCGGGCAGGAAGCTATCATTGAGATGCTGAAGACACAAAAACCGCGGATGGGAAACGCCTTCGTTTCTGTCGAAGGCATAAAATCAATCGATATCGAATATCCGGTTTTTTCAAAGGGAAAGCAATTTCTCGGCTCGGTCAGCATGCTGATAAAATATGATGAGCTGATTCGCTCTGTCGCGGCAGATGTTGAAAAAGAGCTGGGTGTCAATTGCATGGTCATGCAGAAGGATGGCGTTATTCTTTATAGCACAGATCCGGCACAGACAGGATATAACACATTTACAGATCCACTCTATAAAGATTTTCCTGAATTACTTGCGCTCGCCAAACGGATGGTCAAAGAGAAAGAAGGAGAAGGTTTTTATTCTTTTACGGCACCGGGAACGAAAAATGTTGTCAAGAAACGGACTGTTTGGAAAACCATTCATTTTTTTAACAACGACTGGATTATTGCGGCATACAAGGAGGCAATATGAAAAAGATTGCGTTATGTTGTGTGATATTGAGTTTAATATTCTTTACCGGCTGTGTATCAACGATGCAGACCGGCGCCAATAAACCCGCCAGCCTGAAGATATATACAGAGGCGTATCCGCCGCTCAACTACGCCGAAAATGGCAAAGTCACCGGCCAGGCGACGGAGGTGGTTCAGGAACTGATAAAAAGAACCGGCACGGATGCTGATATTGAGCTGGTTCCCTGGGCCGATGGATATAAAGCGGTTATGGAAAAGCCGAATGTGGCCCTTTTCTCCGTGGCCATGACGCCGGAGCGCAAATCCCGGCTCCAATGGGTGGGACCGATTACCTTTCATGACACCAATCTTTATGCCAGAAAAAGTTCGAATTTGTTAATCGAGCGCCTGGAGGACGCAAAAAAAGTTCCGAAAGTTGTCGTCGTCAAGGATTATTATTCTGAAGAACTCTTAAGAAAAGAGGGATTCTCTAATCTGGAAAGCGTGGCGACGGAAAAGATCGCCATGAGGAAACTGTTGAGTGGAGAAGCGCAACTGTTTCCCAGTAACAACCTCACGATACCCGCGCTGCTGAAAGAGGTTGGTACGACGGCGAATATGGATGATGTCGAGAACGTCCTGAACCTCTCCACGAATATGAGCTACGTCACTTTTTCGAAAGGTACGTCACCCGAGCTGGTTGCCCGGTGGCAAAAGGCGCTCGACGAGATGAAGCGTGACGGAACCTTCAGGCGTATCTATGCGAAATGGCTTCCCGCACAGACGCCGCCGGAAATCATCCAAATGATGACCGAGGAATATCCGCCGGTAACCTTCATGAAGGATGGAAAGGTCTCCGGTTTCGTCACGGATATGGTCCGGGAAATCAGCGCCAGACAAGGTATCCCCGATAACATCCGTTTGACCCGCTGGGATGAAGCCTACAAATTGGCGCTGGATAACCCGAATGTGGTACTCTTCAGCGCCGAGAGAACGGCAAAGCGGGAAAATCTGTTTCAATGGGTGGGGCCGGTCGGCAAAAACAGCTCTATCTTTTATGCCAAAAAAGGTTCCGGCATCAAAATGAACAGCCGGGAAGATGCCCGCAAGGTAGCCGCCATTGGCACGACAGCCAACTGGTTTAACGAACAGGATCTCAAGGACAGGGGTTTTACAAATCTGGTCAGCTCTGTGCTGCCCACCGACACTGTCCGGAAGCTCATGCAGGGCGAAGCACAGCTCGCGGTGTTCACGGATATTACGGTCGCCGAGATTGTTAAAAATGCCGGATACACCATGGACGATCTGGAACCGGTCGCTACCTTGAGCAATACTTATTTTTACATTGCGCTGTCGCTGGGAACCCCGCTGGAAGTGGTTGAAAAATGGCAGTCTTCCCTGGACAGCCTGAAGGCGGACGGCACCTTCGAAAAAATATATCGGAGCTATATTCCCAATGCGGATATTAACGACCTGCTGAACACGAAAGAATCCGCCGGGTATTATCCCGGAGAATGCAGTAACTTGTATTCCCTGCCGCCCAAAGAAAAAGAGCTGGTGGAATTCGTCTGCAAGGCGAAGGCATTAACCCTGGCTAACATAAAAAATATGGGCGAAGAAAAGGGATTGGCCGCCGCTTTCCAGGAGTTCGATCGGCAGGCCGGCGATTCTGAATGCAAAGCCGGCCGTTGTCCGTTCCAGCGAGGTGAGCTTTACATGTTCGCCTATGAAAACGAAACGCAAAATGGCCAGACTCTAAAGATCAATTGCCTTGCGCATGGCGCTCAACCGGCCATGATCGGCAAGGATTTCTTCAATGCCGGTTTTATGATGAAGGCTTATCCTCAATATGGGATCAAACAGCAACAAAACGCCAAATTCTTTCAAATGGTTTCCGCCGCCGCCTACCGGAAAAACGGTTATGCCGACGGTTTTGTTTTGTTCACCTGGCCCAATCCGGTAGATGAAAACAAGATATGGCTGAAAAAAAGCTATTCCACAAAGATCACCGATAATGTCTGGATCGGCTCCGGAATTTATATTGAAAAGGTTAATGAGTAAATTAGGATAATCAGGAGGATAATCAGGGACAGCGCCCTATTTCCCCATTGAAAGAAATACTGGATACCGGCCTACCCAGGCATTCGCCGGGCTTCGCTGCCGGTATGACAAGGTACTCTTTTTACTTTGACCTTCTGCATTATAGAACAAGGAGTCTCTTCTTGGCTCATAGGCAAGAAGAGTGACAGTTGTATCTATTTACTAAGCTGGTAGTCTTTTCCCAAAAATAATTTCAGACAGGCATCGGCGACAGCACTGTCATAAAGAATTCCCTTGTTTTTTTTGATCTCCTCAAGAACTACCTCCATGCTCAAAGCTACACGATAGGGACGTTGGGAAGACATCGCCGCCACAACGTCTGCAACAGCCAGAATGCGTGCCTCTAATAGAATTTCATCGCCTTTCAGGTGCCTTGGATAACCGGCGCCGTTCATCCGCTCGTGGTGCTGGTAGACTATTTCCGCCAGCGGCCAGGGAGACGCCACCTTCTTCAACATTTCGTATCCACTTTGGGAATGTTTTTTGACCAGGTCATATTCACTGTCGGTCAGCTTGGCAGTTTTGGACAATATCTCCGCGGGTATCGATAATGCCCCGATGTCATGGAAGAAACTTGCCAAGTGAATTCCCTCAATTTTCTCCGGAGTTAATCTCATCTCGGTAGCGATGGCACAGGCCAAATTATTAACTTGGGACTGGTGACCAGCCATATAGGGAACTCTAGCATCCAAAGCGGAAACCAGGACTTGAATAGCAACGCCAACCTCCTTCTTGAGGCTGTCAAGGGTCTGTTGCTGTTTCGCCTCCGCCTGCTTGCGTTCGGTGATATCACGATAGTTGAAAATTATACTTTCAATAACATTATCGCGTATCAGGGTGCTTCCCACAGCTTCAAACGTAGACCAGCTTCCACTCTTATGATGAAGACGCATTTCACCCCGAATAACAGGAGCGTTTGTATCCATGGCCAGAACATTGAATGAATCAGTTAAAAACTTTATGTCATCCGGATGGACAAGTTCGAACCCTTTGGTGCCAATCATTTCTTTATCCCTGAATCCCAAAATTTTCTCCACCGCCGGATTTATATAGGTGATGATTCCCTCTCGATTCATGGTAACAATGATCTCTGAAGTGTGCTCTACTAAAGCCAGAAACAACTGTTCCGCATTGTGTAATTTCTTCCCCGTCATAGATTACCCCTTGTGTGTTGAAATGATTCCAGTGTTTGAAATGTTAACGAATGACTACAATAACAGATGGAAGGACAGATGGAGGGTTCTAAAGAAAAGCAATATGAATCTTTCTATATGTTTAAGAACTTTCTGTTTATATGTATAATATATTAATGTGTGCCTTGGTTGTCAAAGGAAATATTGACCACAAAATTCAAGGCGTAGCAAAAATGTTCTGATCAGAACTAATGAATTGACCTTTCTCAGGGAATTAGGAAATCGGAGTGAAATCTTTAATCTTGACATTTGCCATAAAAACTCCGCAAACGGTTACCAATACTAGATTCCCGCCTTCGCGGGAATGACAGGCATGACAAAAGGTCAAAAGGTGGCGGGAATGAGATACTTATATTGCATTAACTTAGTAAAAACCTTTTCTTGTAAATTTTGTAAATTACGTATAATAAACTACATCTTTTCTCAAAGTTCACCTGAACATTACTCTAATAAAACTCTCGAAAAGTAAGTGAGGCAATATTATAAAAACAAATATCACGACATTTAAAGAATTAGGCATCGATAAGAGAATCCTCAAGGCGATAACGGAAATGGGGTTTGAGATACCCATGCCTGTTCAGCAGGAGGTAATCCCTTTTCTCTTGCAGGACACCAGAGATTTAGTCGCTCTGGCGCACACGGGAACAGGTAAAACGGCCGCATACGGCATACCCATTATTCAGCAAATTGATCCACACTCATCAAAAACGCAGGCGCTGGTTCTGGCCCCCACCAGAGAACTTTGTCTGCAGATAACAGATGATCTGACTCGCCTTGCCCGGCACATCGAAAATATGAATATTGTGGCGATTTATGGCGGCGCGAATATTCTCACGCAGATAAAACAGGTAGGAGCGGGAGCGCAGATTGTTGTGGCCACGCCGGGCCGTATGCTCGATATGCTCAAGCGGAAAAAAGTAAATGTGTCCGCCATCAACTGGCTGGTTCTGGATGAAGCCGACGAAATGCTGGACATGGGCTTCAAAGACGATTTGAATGCCATATTATCCGGCACGCCCGAGCAGAAAAAAGTTCTGTTATTTTCAGCAACAATGCCCCGGGAAATTGAAGCGCTTGCCCGAAGCTATATGAAAGCGCCCAAGGAAATCACGGTTGGTTCCAAAAACATGGGCGCGGAAAATATTCAGCATCAATATTATGTCGTGCATGCCAAAGAAAGGTATGTGGCGCTTAAAAGAATTGCCGATTATTATCCCGATATCTACGCGATTATTTTTTGCCGGACGAAAATCGAAACTCAGGAAGTTGCCGATTCGCTGATCAAAGACGGCTATAACGCGGATGCTTTGCACGGCGATCTTTCCCAGGCGCAAAGAGACAGTGTCATGAACCGCTTTAGAACCAAAAACCTGCAAATGCTGGTGGCAACGGATGTTGCGGCCAGGGGCATCGATGTTACAAATTTAACGCATATTATCAACTACAACCTGCCGGACGATATTGAAAACTACACCCACCGCAGCGGCCGGACAGGCCGGGCCGGTAAATCCGGAATTTCCATTGTCATTGTGGGCTTAAAAGAATCTTTTCGCGTTAAACAAATTGAAAAACAAATCGGCAAGAAGTTTGAGCAGGTGAGAATACCCACCGGCAAGGACGTTTGTGAAAAGCAACTTTTGCATTTAATCGAAAAAGTAAAAAACACCGAAATTCAGCATGAAGAAATCGGCGTTTTTCTGCCCGCGGTTTATGAACAATTAAAAGGAATCAGCAAGGAAGAGATCATTCAAAAATTTGTATCGGCGGAGTTTAACCGCTTTTTAAGCTATTATCGCAACGCCACGGACATCAACGTGGAAACAAAAAGAGATAACAGCAAAACCGTTTCCGGCCGTAAAAACACTTCCGATTCGAGAACCGGCGGCGGCAGTCTTGTCCGTTTATTCATTAACCTCGGGCAGATGGAAAAGTTTAATGAGCGAAAGCTGAAAACTTATCTTTTGGAAACGGCTAATATCCCCAACCTGCGTATTTCCAATGTTGAAGTAACGCGCAGTTGTTCTTTTTTTGAGATTGATTCGCAACCGGCGGAATTTCTGATGGCGAAACTTAAAAAAGAAAAATATCAGGATCGCCGTGTTCAGGTAGAGTATGCCGACAGAGGCGCTAGAAAGGGCGGCGGTCGGGCGCGAAATCGTGACTATGCAAAAGCCACAAACGCCTTCTTTGCTAATAAAAGAAAACGGCGATAAGATTTCTATCGGTGATTCCGGAATTCGAATTTCGGGGGCAGAAGACTTATTAACAGTCCAACAATAGTAACGACATTGGGCACTTGGCTACTGCAGTCGTCACCCCGGCGGAGGCCGGGGGCCAGTTTAAATAATTCTGGATTTACGGGCAACTTCCCCTTACTTTTCCTTGGCATTTTTCTTGTTCTTCTTGGAATAACCAGGAATAACTTAGGCATAATTCAAGAAAAAACTAAAACAATGTGAAGGGTGAAGAGAGACAGGGAAAGACGTTCAAAATTCAAGGGCCAAGGTTGAAATAGTGTATGGTGTTTCCCATTGTTAAGCTTAAGTGCTTGCGTCTTCGTAGAACCG
>JASEHT010000013.1:0-275 GCA_030018675.1 Smithella sp. | reverse complement strand
AGCAGTACAGAGAGGCCTTAAAAAATAAGTCTTCAGTCCCCAGACAACGTCATAATTTATACTTTTACAGTAACATTATATAGCTGCCAGTGTTACGACTGCCGCAGCTAGTTTTACGCCTGCCGACACAATATTCAGAAAAGCGGAAATATCCTTTAGAGATTTCAGAGCTTTCTGAATTTCGTCGTTTTTAGCACTTAATTCCTTTATGGTTTCTTTAACAAGATCATGACTGTCGGTTATAGTTTCAGCAAGGCCTTTGAAATACGCATCAC
>JASEHT010000139.1 GCA_030018675.1 Smithella sp. | reverse complement strand
CTGCCTGGCTGCTGCTGTGGGAATAATGGAAATCGGCAGGATTTTTTCAGCGACGTCGGTATCAGAAAAACATAAAATTGAAAAGACGGCCACTCCGGATTTCAGCAGAGATAATAGAACAACGGAAATAATAGGGTACGTTGTTTTTTCCCTCTTGATATTGCTGATTATATTGAAGCAAACGGTTTTTTTCAATTCAACAGGCGCGGATCTTTTCGGTGATGAAATGATTTACAAACAAAATGCGCAAAATTTCTTTGCCGGTTTGAAAATTGCCACCGCTCATTATCCGCCGCTTTATTCGCTTCTACTCGCGCCAACCTTTCTATTTCATAACTGGTATGATGTTATGATAATCCTCAACGGCATCGTTTCTTCATTAATGGTGGTGCCGGTCTGGTTTTTGGCGCGTCGTTTCATGAAGCCTGAATTTGCCGCTTTCACGGCGCTGATTTCACTGATGATTCCTTTTCATCTGATCTATCCCGGTTACTTGTTAAGTGAAAATCTGTTTATGCTTTTGTTTGTCGGGTGCGTTCTGCTGGCCCTTCAAGGGTCGGATGCCGGCAAATTACAAGCGATTCTGTTCGGCCTGGCGCTTGCGGCTGCGCACCTTACCAGACATATCATGTTGCCGGCAGTTTTGATTCTGTCCTTATTCTGGATTCTCATTCCCTATCTTACTTCAAACAGGGAAGACTTTTTTTTAAAGTTCAAAATCATCAGGCTGAATGTTCTGCTGATGATTTTCTTCTATCTGTCAATATATTCTTTATGGCTTTTCTACACGCAGACGATCAGTCTTCCGGCCGCGAAATCCATGGGTTTCGGTATCAGCGGTTTTAAGGCGCCCCTAGCCGACATAGACAAATTAATATTATGGATGGCGGCATATGCTTCTTATATGGTTCTTGCTGTTGCGCCGTTCTTGATGGTCTTCATCGCTTCATCTTTTGCCCCATGGGGGCTGAAATTCAAGAAAGACTGCATGACCCCCGAAACAGTTTTCGGAGGGCTGCTTTTTGTCCTAACCATATGTTATTTTCTGGTGGCAACGAACCATTCTTTCAGCGCCGGCTATAATGCCGTCAGCGTCAAGTATATTCTGGGGCGTTATTTGATGTTCTTAGTGCCACTGTACATCGTTGCGGGGATGATAGCCTTGGAGCATTTACTGGATGAGAAAATTCAGCTGAAACGATGGCAGATTGTTTTTTCAACCCTGATAGCTCTGTTTCTGTTTTTATTTGCACGGGGCGTGCTTCACGATGGTTGGCTCTGGAGTCTACCAGGGTGGTTCGCCGATATTGAATTTAATTCGCCGGATGCTTTCGTTTATAAGAGTAAAATCATAACATCCGCGATTGCCATTTTAACGATAAGCCTCGGCATCGTTCTCTTGATAAAAAAGAAATCAAATTATGCGAAAGTAGCCACCGCTGCTTGTATTATTCTCATTGCAAATTATGTGTTCATCTATGCAGGAGCCGTTCAGCGACTTCCGGTTAAACTTGCAGGTTTGCATCCGCGAAATATCGCGCCGGTTCTTTTGAATCAGGTTTCCGGAGACGGTGAGTTGGCGGATTTTTATTATGATTTTCCAGGCATGAACGAACGAAAAATGCATCTTGCCCTGCTTTTTTGGGGCACGCCATACGATCAGCAGAGAATACACTCTTTTGATCATCAGCCAGCGGTGCCTGTTCGGTCGGATACATTTTTGCTATTGTCCCGTTTCCGTTACCCGATAAAAACCCTATTAACTTACAAGGCGGAAGAGAGGCCATATCATCTTTATAAAATAGATAGAACAAATCTACTGCCCGCGCCGGAGATTCGCAAATTCGGCCCCCAACGCATTGTTGCCGGAGAATCTTTTAACCGCTTGCCGGATGGCAGTTCCGCCGTATGGATGCAAACGGCGAATGCGACATCGTGGACTGTAATTATTTTCAGAGAACACGCATTGCCGACCACGGTTGAAAATCCTTCAATGGTGACGGCGAGGGTGCCTGAAGAGCTTTTGCCGGCGCAAGGGGAGGTTGAAGTTTATCTTAAAGATCGTCTCACGGGGCAGGTTAGCAATACGATAACCATTCCCGTTGTATCGAAAGAGCAGTAATATATGATTGACCAGAAGCCTTCCATCACCATCGCCTTAACAAGATATCAGGAGCCTGACGATTTGCTTCATTCGGCTTTGAGAGGAATCGCCAATCAGGAAAAAGTGCGCGCCGCAGTGCATTTTCTGGATCAGTCCCATAATCGGGTGACGGAGAATTTCTGCAGACAAATATCGTCGTCAAACATCACTTTCCTTTACAAGGTTATTCCCGCTCGGGGCTGCGCTTATGCCAGAAACGCGGCCATAAAGCTGTGCGAAACAGACATTCTCCTCTGGACGGATCCGGATATTTTTCTGCCGCCGGATTGGGCGCATCATTTTTTCTGCATTTTAGGCGATCACTCTTGTGACGTCATCGGCGGTAAAATTATTCCGCAGTGGCAGAAAACTCCCCGCTGGTATATGAAAACCGGTATCATGATGGATCAGTATTCTGTGCTTGACCTTGGCGACGATATGGTTGAAACAAGCAGAATCATCGGCGGCAGTATGGGACTGAACATAAAGAAATTGGGGAAGCAGGCATTTTTTGATGAAAATCTGGGAAGGCAGAAAGGAACATTGCTCGGCGGGGTGGATTCCGAGTTTTGCGAAAGAGTCATACAACAGGGGTTCAGCGTTTGTTATATCGGAACGGTGATTGCCGGACATTATATTCCGGCATCTAAAATGCGCCCGGAGTGGATAGCCAGAAAATTTTTTTACAGCGGGTTATCCAGAAGTCTCCGCGGCGGCAAGCCAAGCGTAATCAATAAACAAAGTAAAACCTTTTCCGATTATTTCGTTTTGGCGGCGCTTGCCGTTTTTTACTCGGCAGGATTTATAGCAGGTATTATGAGGCAAAAGAAATAAAATGAAACCAAAAAATCAGTTTGGCATTCCACAACTGGCCAAACTATTATTTAAATCACGGCTGGATTATTTCGCGGAGGGGAAATTCTGGCAAGTTAAAGATATCGCACCGGCGAACAAAAGAAATCTTATTCTGGCCGGGTGGGATCATCTTTATCGGAGAACGACTACCTTTTCACATCCGACCGGTTTGATGCTGGAGCCCGCCGATGTCTGCAATCTGGATTGCATAGGCTGTTGGACAAATAACGACAGACATAAAGGACGGCAACGCTACCTGAGCATGACGCATTTTGACAAAATCATGAAAGCCTTGGGCGATTATTTAAACATCATCTGGCTTTGGGGATGGGGAGAACCCTTTCTTAACAAAAACATTTATTCAATGATCCGAAAAGCCAGAAACAGAAATATCGTGGTCATTTCCAGCACCAACGGCAACGTTTCATGGGATGAACGTGAGGCGGAGGAGTTGGTCAAATCCGGATTGTCGAAACTGATTTTTGCCGTGGACGGGATGGACCAGAAAACATATTCCAAGTATCGCATTAACGGCAGTCTGCAGAAAATTCTTGAAAATGTACGTCTGGTCGTCGAAACAAAAAAACGCTTGGGACGTTCGTTGCCTCTTGTCAATATGAGAATGCTGATAATGGCTCATAATGAACATCAGACGGATGATTTTTTGGCTTTGGGCAAATCGCTGGACGCCGATATTGTTTCATTTAAAACTCTGTGCGATTATCGCAAGGATGATGTCAACGCCGATTTCCCGAAGAATAAAAAATATCTCCGCTATGATTTGGAAACGCTGGGCAACCCGACGTCAGACAAAGAGCCTTGCTATTGCTACAGGCCGTGGCGGCGGCTGGAAATCTTCGCTGACGGTGCGGTTACGCCCTGCGAATTTGATTTGGAACGCGAATATTTGCTGGGCACTCTCGACGACGATATACCGCTGACGGCGATGTGGAATAACGATGTTATGAAAAAATTCCGCCGCCAGTTTATGAAAGATATCGACAAAATATCATTCTGTAATAACTGCCCCTACAAAGGGCAAGTAGTCTGGGATCCCACCGTTGAGTATCACTGTCTGACGGAGGAGGCAAAAGCATGAGCATTGTTATCTTTAAAATGAAGGATGTTCTTCCGAAGATATTCAACCTGCTCATTAAGCGACAATTCGATTTCGAGTTCGAATTGTTGCCCTACCGTGCCCAAGAAATTGGATTTCGCAAGGCAGCAAATTTTTTTGTTGCCGGCTTGAATCAATATCTCCAGCCGGAACGTCCTTTCGGTTATCCCGTCATTGCGCAGGTGGAACCGGTCAATTACTGCAATTTGCAGTGTCCGCTCTGCCTCACGTCATCCATGACCAAATCGAGGAAGCCCGCGCTTTTGTCTTTTGATAAATTTCAAAAATTCATTGACGATTGCGGTGACTATCTTTTGCATCTTATCTTATGGGATTGGGGAGAACCTTTCTTGAATCCCGATTTATGTCGCATGATCGCCTACGCGAAAAGCAAAGGCATCATCGTTCATACAAGCACAAACGGCAATGTGCCCCTTGATGACGCTCAAGCGGAGGCATTGGTGGATTCAGGGCTGGATTCTCTGGTTGTTGCGGTTGACGGCGCCACGCAAAAGACGTACGAACAATACAGACAGGGGGGCCGTCTGGATGTTGTTTTGTCGAACATCAGGAAAATCATCAGGATCCGCGAATCAAAGCGGTCCGGCGTTCCGGTCATCAATATGCGTTTTGTTGTCATGCGCCACAACGAGTCCGAGATTCCTCTTGCCCGCGAACTGGCGAAAAACCTGGGCGTGGACTATTTTACATTAAAGACAGTGGATATGAATCCCCAAACGGGAGTTGAACTGGATGAAATTTACGCACCGGAGGAAGTCCATTACAGAAGATACGAATATGATGGCAATTCTTTTGAGAGGAAACAGAAACGGTTTGTGTGTATGCGTCCCTGGAAAAGAATCACGCTGGAGGCGTCGGGTGAGGTAATCCCTTGTGAATATGACTATTTGAACAGATATTCCTTAGGTAATATTGCTGAAAGGAGCGCTCTGGATGCGTGGAAAAGCGCCAAAGGAAAGGACTTCCGGAAAGCTTTTAATCTCGGCCACAATGATTTTTATTTGTGCCGCGACTGTACCTATAAAAACAGCGTGGTGGGCGATTGTGTGGTGGAGCGTCAGGTGATGAGGAACGAAAAATGATTCATCGTCCACGTTACAGTGTTATCCTGCCGGTATGCCACGGCGGAGAGTTTCTTGCTGAAGCGGTGCGGTCTCTGACTGTTCTTTGTTCTCCGGGTGGAGGTTTTGAAGTCATTATCGTCGGCGAAAAAGAAGAAATGAAACACATGGCCGTTTTCGATTTTACCGGCCACGGCTGGAGTCTCGTGGAATGCGGGGGCAACCGCTCTGAAATTCTCAATGCGGCCTGTGCTAAAGCCAGGGGCGATGTATGGGTATTTTCTGATGACGACTGTATTTTCCCGTCAGACTGGCTTGTAAAGGTCGAGAAATCCATTCTGGATAATCAGGGTGTTTCGGTTTTGGGTGGAACAGATTTTTTGGCTTCGGGAGCTTCCGGTTTGGATGTCGCGTTGGATATCGTACTGAATTCCTGGATGGGAAATGGCGGGATCCGTTATGATAAGCGCCTGAAAGCGGGCGCCTATTATCCCAAACTCTGGAACATGACGGTCATGGCCGATGTGGCTAGAAGCGCCGCTTTGGGCCATCCTGATTCTCCTCAACGGATCTTCGATCCATCTCTCTTTGTTCATGAGGATGTAGATCTGACCGAACGGATGAAAGCCCGGGGGGGTAAAGTAGTTTATGCTCCCGATGCATGTGTCTTGCATCGTCGCGATACGACCTTTGTAGATTTTTTCAAACGCAATATGGAAATGGCCCGCGTCTGCCGGCAAAAGGGAATTCATCGTTTCCCTCATCTGTTCCTGGCGGCTGCGCTTGTGGGATTTCCTGCTCTGATCGCCTTGTCTCTCGTTGTTCCCGCTTTCAAGATTTTATTTATCATATACGGCATTTATATCGCAGCCGTCGCGGTGACGGCCATCAGGGGAGCAGTCTTGAAAAGACGCGCTGTTCTCATCATGCTGATTCCCGGTCTGATCGTTGCAATGCATATTGCAAGAGTTGTCGGATATATCTTTGCTTCGGCGGGAAATTTCCGAACGAAATGTTCTGCCGGCAGAGGTCCGGAGTGTCCGGCTTGATGATGGTTTCCGCTTAATTATGTTACCGGGATTGTTTTTGTTGTTATGAAGCTTGACTGGTTATTACGTTTAGCAATATTGCTCGAGGCTAAAATACACATATAGTGATTTGAAAATTACTGTGGTCGAAAGTAAACGTTCTGATTAAAAAAACTTTATTGAAAAAAG
>JASEHT010000138.1 GCA_030018675.1 Smithella sp. | reverse complement strand
TTCCGTTGTTGTATTCAGAGCGATTTCGGTTTCTTCCCGGCAGGTGACGTCTGTTCCCGCGGACCCAATAACATTGGATACAAACGCCCTCGCCGCACGATTGGCGAAGGCCGTACCGTTTCAGACGGTTTCGTCTGAAGATAGCGCTAAATTTGATGAAAAGGCATTCAGGGCTTTTCAGAGGTTTCTTGAGCAATCCTACCCGAAAGTTCACGCGGTACTGAAGAAGGAACCGGTCGGAGAGTACAGTCTGCTTTATACTTGGCGGGGGCGGGATGATCAGGCTTTGCCGGTTCTTCTGGCCGCCCATATGGACGTCGTGCCTGCTGAATCGGGACCGGAGGGGCATTGGACGTATCCTCCGTTTGAGGGGAAAATCGCCGATGGATTTATCTGGGGAAGGGGCACCCTGGATGACAAAGAGAGCGTTCTGGGAATTCTTGAGGCCGTGGAAAAACTTTTGCAGGAAGGGCACGTACCCCGGCGAACAATTTATATCGCCTTCGGCCATGATGAAGAAATCGGAGGACAGCAGGGTGCGGCGAAAATCGCGGCGCTTCTCAATTCAAGAGGCGTCAAACTGGACTATGTGCTCGATGAGGGCCTTACGATTACCGAGGGAATGGTTCCGAACATTTCCAGGCCGGTCGCGCTGATCGGCATAGCGGAAAAGGGGTGCGTCAGTATTGAACTCACGGTGGAGAGTGAAGGCGGACATTCCATGATGCCTCCGAAGCAAACGGCCATCGGCATTTTAAGTTCCGCGATCAGTAAGCTTGAACAGAATCAATTCTCCGCGAGGATGGAAGTTCCGGTACGCAAGATGTTCGAGACACTGTCGCCGGAAATGCCCTTTGGCATGAGAATGGTCTTTTCCAATCTCTGGCTTTTTGAAGGGCTGGTGAAGAAAAAATTAACGTCCGCGCCGAGAACAAATGCCATCGTCAGGACAACGGCGGCGCCCACAATATTTCAGGCTGGCGTCCAGGAAAATGTCCTGGCTAACAAGGCACGGGCTGTCATCAACTACCGGTTGTTGTCTGGTGATAGCATCAGTAAGGTGTTGCACAGTGTTCGGGAAACCGTTGACGATCCCAGGGTTCGGATTGTGGAATTGGAAGGCCTGAAGAACGATCCATCTGACATTGCAGACACCGGATCAAGAGGTTATCAATCTGTGGAAAAGACTATTCGCCAGATTTTCCCGGAAGCGCTGGTCGCTCCGGGGTTGGTGATTGCGATGACGGATAGCAGACATTATTCTTCCATGACCGGGAATATTTTACATTTCACTCCGATCCGTCTTCAATCGGATGATCTCAAGAGGTTTCATGGCATTGACGAAAGGATATCCCCTGAAGACTACCGGGAGGTTGTAAGATTCTACGCGCAGCTCATCCGCAATGAATGAAGGAAGGATTATAAAACAGCATTTTGTCGCCTGCGGAAGAGCTCGCTATTATAAAGGATATTTTTAAACAGCGCTTTGGCCGTCGGCTCCGCGGCGGTGCGCAGCCGTAGCTGAAAAAATTGGATTTTCAGAGCCGGCTAGGCTTTTGATAAGCAACCTGTTGATTTGATGCAGATCATCAACTTGCCACAGACATGACGATTAAAGTTAGAATCATGACAAATATTCCGGCCAGAACCAAGCCGCTTACGGGAAAGATTTTTTTTGCATTTTCTTCCTGTAATCCTATCACGCCCGCGAAAATTGCGATGATATCGACTGTCATGCAAAGGAAAAGATACATGACGAAAGATGTTGAGAGGGCGGTGGAATCTTCCTCCATTTTCGTAATGCCAAGATAGTCTGAAGAAACAAGCATGATTATTGCAATAATTGCCATAACGACTGCAACGATGCCGCTGGTCGGATGCTTTTCGGTGTCTGTCATTTCATCATCCTTTCATGTAATAAATTCTCTTCTATATTTTGATGAATTATAAGAGGGATATTTTTTCTTGTCAAATACATTTTTGTAAATTCATGCCGATGAATTTTTTTTCACGGGGACTTTGGAAGTGACAGCGCTGCGATAGCGTAAGAAATCTATTTGACAATCTTGAACAGCTCTTTGGCTTTCGGATCGGTGGCGGTCCGCAGTAGTTCGAATAAGACCATCTCCGTACTGGTGATATGGGCTCCGGCGCTTTTCATCGCGTCGATGCCGATCTGACGGTTTTCCGGTGTGCGCGACGAGACCGCGTCGGCAACCAGATGAACCGAGTAACCTTCGTTGATTAAATCCAGCGCGGTCTGATAAACGCAAACATGCGTTTCGATTCCCAGAAGGACCACATGCCTGCGGCTTAACGCCTCCAGCTGTTCCTTGAAGTTTTTTTCGTTCCAGCAACTGAACGATTCCTTGGCGATGGGATTTACTTCCCCAAGCTCAGTAAGTATCTGCGGCAAAGTATTTCCCAGCTTCTGCGGAATCTGTTCGGTGACGATGATGGGTAGGTTCAGCGCTTTGAACCCTTTAATCAGTTTTGCCGTGTTGGCAAACAGATTTTCCTTATCGGACATGGCCTGCGCCAGATTGCCCTGAATATCAATGATGACCAAAACCGCTGCAGTTCGACTGATCATTGAGCCTCCTCCTGTCAGGACGGGTGAATGCCCAGCAGCACGCCGCCGTCAATCAGAATTTCCGCGCCGGTGGTGTAACTGGAAGCGTCGGAAGCCAGATAGAGCGCGGCTCCCGCTATTTCATCAGGATCACCGATGCGACCGGAGGGCAGCATTTTCTCCACGATCTCTTTTACTTTTTGAGCGTCTTCCGGCGGGAGAAATTCCCAATTGGATCTAAACATCTTGGTGCTGATCGGTCCTGGGGCGATGGTGTTGACCTGAATGTTATAACGGATAAGCTCGCTGGCAAAAGCCTTGGTCAGCATCCTCATTCCGGCCTTGGAAATGGCGTAGATGCTCAGGCCCGATTCCGGATTGTGGCCGTCTATGGAGGCGATATTGATGATTTTGCCGCCGCCCTGCTTGACCATGATATTGGCTGCCGCCTGACTGATAAAATAAGCGCCTTTCAGGTTGATATCCATGAGTTTATCCCAGAGGCGTTCGTCGCATTCGAGGACGGAAGCTTTGGCAGGACTGGCGCCGGCGTTGTTGACTAGAATATCAATCCGGCCGTATTTGGCCATGACCGCGTCAATCATCTTTTTTATTTCTTCCGCTTTTCCCAGGTGAGCCGGCAGTGGGTAAGCTTCGCCGCCGAAGGCCTTGATCTCGTTCGCCGTCGCTTCCAGATCCGGCGCCTTGCGGCTGGTGATGACAACCTTGGCTCCGGCTTTGGCGAAAGCAAACGCGATAGCCTGGCCGATTCCGCGACCACCACCGGTAATCACAGCTACTTTGTCTTTCAGTGAGAATTTGGATATATCGAACATGGTTTTTATTCTCCTTCAAATAGGTGATGCCCTCCCCAATAAAAAAGGGCACAAATTGTTTATTATACTATCGAGCCCGTTGCCAGAAATATTTGAAATTTAGAGAGACCCCGGTAAGCAGGTTTTATTTCCCTTCTCTCATTTTCTTGGCCAAGACGTCTCTGTCGCCGCCGCTCATGCCCGCGATGTGCTTGACCAGTTTTTTGCGGGATTCAATATCGTACTGGGTTGTAATGGCGATCTGCTCCATGATCGGCGATCCGCCGCCGTGATAGTTGCCGACGTTCATAATGCCGCCGGTAGATGAGCAAAGCTGGTCACCCATGTATCTCCAGAAGTTCGCCTGGTCTTCCGCCGACATGTTCGGATTGCGTTTGGTATATTTGAGGAGCAGTTCTCCCGTCTCCGGATTTTTGAAATCCCTTTCGTGGGGAAAGGTAGAAGGAATACCGCCCGCGATGTCACAGAGAATTTCCGCTTCGCGATAGACGGCCTCCCCGGTGAGGCACCGTCCGACATTGCAGTAAATCGAATGAGGAATGTAGGAACCTGGCCCGAACGGAACAAAGCCCATACCCGGAATATAAACTTCCGGCTTGCCTAGATCCGATGCCGTGTAGCCGGCGGCATAACCTAATTCGGAGGTCATGATAATTTCGGCCAGTTTTTCCCGGACATGAGATTCCTTGTGAATGTTATTGACCTCAGCGGCCAGGGCGGCTGTTCCCAGAATGACATCGCCGATGGCCGGTTTGCACCCGGAATAGGAATGCCTGTGAAACAGGGCAAACAGCAAAGCGCATACGCCGCCCATCAGATGTTCGCCCGCCAGGAAGACCCTTTCCCAGGGCACAAAGCAGTTGTCGAAAATCAGATAGGAATCGGTATAGCCCGGCATGAACCCCCTTTTGTAATGTTCACGGGGGCGGAAGTTATGAATGGTCACGACCTGTTTCATTCCCTCCCAGTCTCCGGGAACGGCAAAGGCCACTGCGTAGTCTTTGTCTTCGGCCCGCAGCGCTCTTGTGGGAAGCGCCAGAACTTCATCGGCAACGGATGCTTCCGAGATGTGCAGCTTACAGCCTTCCACCACAATACCGTCTTTGAGTCTTTCCTTGATTCGCAGATAGGCTCCCGGATTGGGTTGTTCCGCAGGACGCAGCATACGGTCACCCTTGGTGTCCGTCTGAGCGCAACAGCCGATCATGTCTTCCGTTTGAAAACGGGTCAGCCACTTTTTAAAATTTTCATGATACTGCGTTGCTCCGTTGTTGGCCTTGTCCGCTTCGTAAGAGACATTGTAAATGGCGTTGGTGCCGTCTATCCCCATACAGCGCTGAATACAGCCGCCGACTTTCTGGCACAGCATGCGGGTCATATCCTGCTTGTTGTGCAAGTCCTGCTTGTTTTGATGAATGTGATTGAAACGGTTGATGCGTTCGCCGGTGAGGTGGGAAATTGCCGTACACAGTTCCTGATTTTCCGGTTTGGCCGCTTCTTCATACGTCACGCCGATGGTATTGATGCATTCCATCTGCAATTCGTCCGTCCGGTCGATCAACTGGCCGTCATAATAAATATTGCGTTTCATTTTGGCCAGAGCCTTAATGTAGTCTTCCTTTGTTCTCATGGTCGCACCCCTTTTTTGTTTAAAAGTTACTTATTTGGTTTTATCTTTTGCGGCTGCATCTTTTTTGGGTAAGATTTTTTCCAGAACCTTGGCGTCTTCCAGCTTCAGATAGAGCGTTGTGCCGGAATCTTCTTTTCTGGTGCGGATGCCGTCGAAAACAATTTCAAGAAAAGAATCGAGCAGATCGACAATGCTTGGTTTTCGTTTCGGCATTCCCTGCATATGCCAGTGAATGAATAAATGTTCGACTGTACCCATGAGCATGGAGCGGATCAAATAAGGATTCGCATCCTTTTTGAAAGTGCCGTCGGCGATTCCTTCCCGAATGCAGTCCAACAATCCGTGAGACGATTTGCGGATCGCCTCATGAGCGGGTGTCTGGCGGAATCTCTTGTTGGACATCAGTTGCAATAAAACCAGTGCGGAATAATCAGGATTGGATTGATAGAGCTGGACATAAAAAAGCAGGATGGCCCGAATTTTTCCCTCTACGCCCTTGATGTAAGGAATAACCTTTGATGATTCTTCAAAGGTATCGTTGGATATTTTTTCGGGAATAGCAAAGAGCAGATCTTCCTTGGTGCCGAAGTATTCATAGACGGTGGCTTCCGAAACACCGGCTTTTTTGCTGATTTCGGTGATGGTGGCATTCTGAAAACCTTTCTCGGCAAAGATAAGCAGCGCGGCATCCATGATGCGGTCTTTTCTCGTCTTGGGTCTGTGTTTTTCCGTCATGATCTTATCCTCCGTCAAAGACGGTTATAAGATATATTATCATAGTCCAACTGTCAAGAACTATTTCATTTCATAGTCTGACTATGAAATGAAATTATTATTACATGGAAGTCTATCAACAAGAAGACGATAAAACGATGAGTGGCTTGCTAAAAAGACGAGGGATTGCCAACTGATTGACACAGTATTCATGTTTTAAAAAGGGGAAGGATTAAGAAGCAGGGATAGATGAATGCAATTTTTTTATCCTGCCGACGATTACATCGGCAAGTTTTTCTTCCGGCGCTCTGTCCAGATCAACGGAACACCCGGCAACGACAATCCATTGGCTGGCAGGATTCTTAATTTCCGGCTTGTCTGCGCAGGCAGCCGGACAGCCGCAGATCAGAATACCGATATCCCAAGAAGATGAATCGTCAGTAGTAAAAATATATTCCGGCGGAAGTAGTTTTATAATTTCCCGAACCAACTTTGTTCTGTCGATATGAGGATTGCATCCACCGCAGTATTTTATGCCTATCCGTTTCATCCGCGTTTAAGGGAAGTCAAATTGGAAATTACTTAATCTTTTATGCCCGCGATGGCTTTGGCCAGTTGTTTTTTCTGCTCCAGATTGCCCTGGCGGGAAATCATGATGCGCTGGGCCTGCGG
>JASEHT010000137.1 GCA_030018675.1 Smithella sp. | reverse complement strand
TTATCATCCGACTTGTTGTACACTTCATCGCGATAAATGAAAGCGATGACGTCGGCGTCCTGTTCAATGGCGCCCGATTCGCGCAAATCCGCCATTTGCGGCCGGCGATTGGTGCGGTCTTCCACCTTGCGGTTGAGCTGGGAAAGGGCCACGACAGGCACCCTGAGCTCCTTCGCCAGAGCTTTCAAAGACCGGCTGATTTCCGATATTTCCTGCTCGCGCGAGTCACGGTAATTTCCTGAACGCATTAACTGAATGTAGTCAACAACGACCAATCCCAGTCCGACATCGGCTTTGAGCCGACGCGATTTGGCCTTCATTTCCAGAACGGTTATCGCCGGCGTATCATCAATATAAAGAGGCGCCTCAGAAAGACGACCCGCTGCAGTCGTCAATTTCGGCCAGTCTGTTTCGCCGAGAAATCCTTTTCTCAGCCGCTGCGCGTCAACCCGCGCCTGGGATGAAAGCAAACGAAAGGCGAGCTGTTCTTTGGACATTTCCAGCGAGAAAATCGCCACGGGCGTCTGCGTCTCGGTCGCGACGTTCAGGGCGATATTCAGGGCAAACGCCGTCTTTCCCATGCTGGGGCGACCGGCGATGATGATCAATTCCGACTTCTGTAAACCGGCGGTTAAATCATCAATCTTTTCAAAGCCCGTCGGCACTCCCGTAATCAGCTGCTGGCGTGAATACAGCTCTTCGATGGAACGGAAACTGTCTTTGATAACATCCTTGATCGGCGCGAAATTCTGTCTGACTTTATTTTCGGAAATTTCAAAAATGCTGTGTTCGGCCTGATCCAGGATATTATCGACATCCGAATCTGTCTCGAAGCAGTTGTCAATAATTTCCGTCGCCGAACTGATTAATCCGCGCAGAACGGCTTTTTCCTTTACAATTTTTGCATAGTTGGCAACATTGGCCGCGGAAGGAACGTTATCCACCAGAGACGCAAGGTAGGCTGTCCCTCCGACCGAATCGAGTATATTTTTATCTTTCAGAGCATTGCTTAACGTAATAATATCGATGGGTTCGTTTCTTTCGGACAGATCGCTGACCACATCGAATATCTTGCGATGAGCCTCGCTATAGAAATCCCTGGGCGACAATATTTCGAGCGCTCTGTTGATGGCGCTATTCTCCAGCAAAATACTGCCCAGAACAGACTGCTCGGCGTCGATGTTCTGCGGGGGAAGTTTATAGACAGAAGGATCCTTTGCTTTCATGGCTACTCGCCGACAACAATGAGTTTAATTTCCGTTTCAACACCATGTCCCAACTTGATCTTGATCTGAAATTCACCCTGTGATTTTATAATTTCACCGTGTTCATGAACAATCATTTTACGGGGGATATCGTATCCCTTTTCATGAAGCGCCGCTTCAATATCCTTGTTGCTCACGGAGCCGAAAAGTTTGTCCTGATCGCCGACCTTACGGGCAATCGTGATGGTTTCCCGCGACAAAACATCCGCCAGATCCTGCGCGTTTTTGTGTTCCTTTGCCGCTTTTTTCAGAATATTGTTTCGCTCATGATCAAAGAGCTTCACGTTCTTTTCATCAGCCTCAAGGGCCAATCCTTTGGGTATTAAATAATTACGCGCGTATCCGTCGTTGACTTTAACCAATGTCCCCGCCTTCCCCAGAGAAGGAACGCTCTGCTTAAGAATTACTTTCATGAAAATCCTCCGTTGTGAAATATTGAATATAAATCTAATCTGCTGTCTGATTTTTCTGAAACACTTTGCGGAAATCAATCCAAATATCAAATAACCCCAGTGCGATTATAGGTATCATAAGAAATTGCTGAACTGCAATTAAAAAATAGAAAAGATAACGGAAAAACGCCGGAACATTTTTGTTCTGGAAAAGGAAGCTAATAATAGCAAGACCTTGCAGCAGATAGACAAAGCACATGACCAGAAATACGTTCAGAGATACGGAAACGATGCCTTGATACGGCAGGAACAACAACGCACCGGCAATGATGAAAATCCAAATGACTTTCTCCGGCGATCTCCAGCGGGCCAGCGTGACAAGTTTCGGATACAGGACCCCAAGTCTGACCAGAATATTCCGGCCCAGAAGAAAATTCACCCATACGGCCAATAGGGACGATATGACCACCAGGGACGGAAAAATTCGAACAAAGCCTTCGGTGATTGCCTTTTGATTCGTCTTGATTAATTCTATATCTTCCGCTTTTAGAGGCATCTTGGAATAAAATTCCACGCCTTCTGCAACCGAAGCGGCAATATAATTTTTCACAATCTCCCAGGGATGACTGGAGAGAGCGGCCGCATCGTAGATAAAATTAAGACCTATCACTCCGACCATGAAAAGCGCCGGATACATCACCGTTTTCTCGACGGAAGAATTGACCCGCGCCATTTGAGACATTAATAATCCGGCCGTACCCAGGGCGAAGATTCCGATAGCGGGAACATGGATCTGCAGCAACAAAGCTACCAGGAGTAAAAGAAAATACGAACCGAAAAAAACCTTGGCGGCGCCGGACAATCCGTTCAGGGAAGCGTTGATAAACAAAACCGAAGGCAGAAAAATAATCAGCAATGGACCGATAAGGGGAACAAAAATACCGGCATAAACAAATACAGAAATAAACGGCAGATATTTCGGAAAAGAATTATCGGAGGGAGCAGTTTTTAAATCGTTCCAGGAAAATAATCTACTCAAGACATGATTACCTTTGATTGAAATTCTATAAAAGAAGGTAACGCCAAATCAATGACGTTACCTTAACCTGGAATTGAACGTTAAATGATTCAATCAAACTTGGAAAAGCCGGAGATGAATAACCCATCGGTTCTTCAGCACCCATCATCAAAGGCTCGTAAAAGCTATTTGCCGTCTCCGGTCACAAAAGGCATAATAGCGATTATCCGTGATCTTTTTATCGCCACAGCCAACTCTCTCTGGTGAGAGGCGCAATTACCTGTTATTCTCCGGGGCATAATTTTCCCCCGTTCCGTTACGAAATTATTGAGAATGGCGGTATTTTTATAGTCGATTTTTATGTTGGAATCCGAGCAAAACCGGCAAAATTTCTTTCGGTGAAAGAACTTCTTCTGGGGGTATCGGCTTTGTCTTTCTGTTCTTTGTGTTTCCATTTTCTACTCCCCTTTCGTTGAAGCTTCTTCTGTAGCGTTATTCTTCTTGATGTAAAGCCGCTCTTCCCTTGGCGCTTTTTCTATCGAATTCACTGCCTTTCCCTCAGCGGTGTCTCCGGCATTACTGTCCACTCTCGCCTGAGCGCGTTTCGCTTCCGCCGCCGCAGCTTCCTGTGCAATGCCTTCCGCAGTGGTCGCTCCTTCTTTCTTCACGGTCATAAACTTCAGAACACGGTCGTCGATTTTAAAATTTCTTTCCATTTCGTTGACCACTGAACCGTCGCCGGAAAAATCGATCAGGAAATAGTACCCATCCCTTTGTTTTTTGATTTCGTAGGCAAGATGTCTTTTGCCCCACTTATCAACCTGGGCGATGACACCTTTTCGTTCGATAATGATTGTCTGGATGCGTTCAATTAAGGCGGTGATGTCGTCCTCATTTAAATCGGCCCGGACGATGACCACAACTTCGTATCTTTGCAAAATTTTCTCCTTTCGGCTCTAAAGCCCGTTAAAACGGGCAAGGAGTCCTAAAAATTTAATAGCTGCACTTTCTATATCAAACCGGGTGAAAAATCAAGAAATTTCCGACGAGGACAATTCCTTTAAAAATAACAATTAAAACAAATAGTTGTATGGATATTTTGCCGACGTGCCTCGATAACTTATTTATTTATTATTTCTTTTGATCAGCCGTCCGAAAAAACGGATGAGACGTCGGTGATAAGGAAGAGATGCTTCTATTCTGCCCAGCGCTTCACGGGCGGCATCTTCTCCCGCCTTGAACAGATCCCTGGCTCTGGTAAAATCCATCCAGTGAATATCTCCAACATGAGGACGAATAATCACATCCGCACCTTCGATCTCGGCCGCCTCAAGTGCATTGGCCGTAATTTCTCCCGCCCGGTATAAAATATCTTTTGCCGTTTCGATATTGACCGATTTTGACAAGTCGCGGTCAACCATCACCGCAATGACAATATCCGCTCCGGCTTCACGTGCGGCGCGCACGGGAACAAGACTCGTAATCCCGCCATCAGCTAAAAGCATCTCGCCGTAACGCACGGGGGCGAGCGCCCCGGGCACAGAACAGCTTGCCAAAACCGTCTGACGCAACGATCCTTCCGAAAACACGATCCTGCTGCCTGTTGTCAAGTCCGTTGAAACGACTCGCAACGGCATACGGGCTTCACGAATATCGATGTCCGGCAGAAAAAAGTTGATGAGCGACTCAAAATCATTTGACGGAAGAACGGAGGATTTGAAAAAGGCCTGTGCGAATAATAGACGGTTTTTGATGAATGTCTGCGTCTTCTGAAAAAAACTTTTTTGCTCGGTAAAAAAAGACTCGCCGATGGATTTGATCGAGGATTCTTCAAATTCCGGACTGCGCATATACACATCAATCTTTTCCTGAATTTCCTCAGGGGACTGGCCGCTCGCATAGGCTGCGCCGATCAAGGCTCCGGCGCTTGTTCCTACGATCAGATCAAAGGGAATGCCTTTCTCTTCCAGAACCTTGAGGACCCCTACATGAGAAAAGCCGCGCACACCGCCGCCACCCAAAACAAGACCGACTTTTTTCCCCGACCATGTAACCATACATCAAACAGTGCTTAAAATAATTTTAGAAGTTTATTCAGCTTTTGCAATGTATTATCAAACAACATCAAATATTTGAATATTTTTCAATCCTGATACGTATCCAAATCCCCGGGAACACCCACCTGACTTATTATCTGGCGCATTTTCCCCGAACGGTGATCACGCGGAATAGATTTCACGCAAACGGTTTTGACCGTCACACGATCAGACAAACCCGCATTACTTATACCTGTTTCGAGAACTTTCCGCACCTCATTCTCAACGTGAGCAGCCGGATTGACGGGCACATAATAAAACGTCACCTCGTTGCGTCCTGTCTGGACGAGCTGATATTCACGAACTTGCGACATCTCAACGATAGGGCCGAGAAAAAGATAAGGATGAACGGCATCATAACCTCCGCCGGGACGCTCGACATAGAAGATGTCATCCGTACGGCCTTCCACCGGCAACAGCGTAGGGAAAGGCTGGCCGCAACTGCACGGCTGCACGGAATATCCGGTAACATCGCTGACCTCATAACGAATGAACGGCTGAACATAATTACACAAATTGGTGATAAGAACTTTATCACCCGTTTGTCCGTCGGGCACCGGCCTTCCCTGGCGATCGACAACTTCCAGAAAACAAAGATCACTCATGACATGCATTCTTTCAAATCGACCGCATGACCGGGCCATCAGAAAACATTCAGCAGAGCCGTACGTGTCCTGAATTTTCATACCCCAGGCTTTTTGAACAAGCTTCCTGACCGAATCCGTCAAAGGTTCACTCGCCGAGGCTATCGTGGCGAGCGGTTGTTCTATTTTAAGTTGAAGACGTCCCTCCAGTTGTTCCCGCGCCAGTATTTCCAGCATGGTCGGATAAGAATATAATTCATTACAAGACGAAGCATTCAGTTTTCTCACAATCTGGGATAATGGCTCAAGAAGAGAATGAACTTCATATTTCACAAAATAATTATAAAAAGGAGGGGGATACGCAGCGATGGTAGAAGCCGGATAGGGACCGCCCGTCATCAACACCGCTGTAATGCTGAAACGTTTTGTCAATAGCGCTTTCAATATAAGATTGATGGTTTGGGCTGCCGTAATCGGCTCGGGCTGGGCGTGACGCGCTATCAGCGCCGCATGGACATAATCCAGTGCGTGCCGGTCATATACGACTAATGCGTTTTCACCGGTCGTGCCGGATGTTTTGAACGCAATATATTTTTCCAGATACATTTTGCCGTAATTATTTTTATTCCCGAGCCACTGATGAATATCCGCTTTCCGAAGACGGCTGTCGGTCACAAACTCGTCAAAGTTTTCCATCATCGTCTTTTTGTCCACAACAGGCAAATCAGACAACGGGCACCTCTCGATATCGATACCCTTGTAAAGATTACGATAGAATGGCGACCGGGCAACAGCCGCGCGCAAAAGGCGACGGAAACGCTTCTCTCTTAAGCGTTCAATTTGTTCCGGCGTCGCCCTGCTTGCACGGAGCATAGAAAAAATCAAACCGATGATGTGCGGAACGCCCATAAAAGCCCCGTGTCAAAAATATTTTTACGATTTATTGAATTTAACATTTAGGACAAAAACTTGTATGCGTCAATTGATATTGAATGAGTATTCAACTTCAGACGTTTGTTAAACAAGAATTGTTCTCAAAACGATGGTCATTTGGTGGCGATGAGAGATTTTAACTCGCAGCTTAACGCTA
>JASEHT010000136.1 GCA_030018675.1 Smithella sp. | reverse complement strand
TTGAGATGCGCGTATATTTTTTCCGCCAGTAACTTACCAATTCCCGGCACTTTTTGCAATTCCTCCATGGAGGATTCGCGAAGACGCCGGTCCGAGCCGAAATATTTCAGCAGAATTTTTCGGCGCTCTTTTCCGATATCGGGAATATCGTCAAGGATTGAACGCAGATCTTTTTTCTGCCTCACCGTTTGATGATAACGCAACGCGAAACGATGCGCTTCATCACGCGCCTGCTGTAGAATTCTCAGCGCCTGCGGCCACGCCGACAAATAAACGGCGTCCTTCCGCCGCGGCAGATAAACCCGGTCTTCCGATTTTCCGGATTTCTTCCTTCCGCCGCTTTTTGCGGGAAAGGCCGCGCGTTCTTCCTTGGCCAGGCCGATGGCATCTACCCGGAGATGCAAATCTCTCAATACGGAAAGGGCCACGTTCAATTGTCCTTTGCCGCCGTCCACAACAATTAAATCCGGCGGATTTTCCCTGCTGTCAAACCGGCGGGAAAGAAGTTCACGCATCATCGCGTAATCGTCCGGGTCCGGCAAACTTCTTATTCTATAGCGGCGATAGCTGTTTTTATCCGGCTCGCCGTCCTGAAAGACAACCATTGAACCGACGGCATATTGACCACTGATATTCGAGATATCATAGCATTCCAAACGCCGGGGGAATCTTGTCAGCGATAGTTTTTCCTGAAGCATCCGCAAAGCGTCTGCCGTCCGCTTTTCTTTTTTCTGCGCCGCCTCCCAGATACTTCTCGCGTTTTCATAGGCCATGTCCAGCAGCGATTTTTTTGTCCCGATCGAAGGAACCGTCAGCATGACTTTTCTGTTTTTCTTTTCGGCCAGCCATTCGGCAATGACGGCTTCATCCGGTAGGCGGCAGGGGATAATAATCTCATCCGGAACAACCGTGTCGTTGTCATAATACTGCGTCAGGCAGGACGAAAGAATTTCGGACATGTCCGTTTCAACTTTAACGGAGGCAAATGATTTGCTACCGAGAAGCTGTCCCCCCCGCACAAATAAAACACAAAGCTGACCCTCCCTGTCGTGTTGATATAATCCGAAAACATCCTGATCCTGGCCGCCGCTCCCGTCGACACTTTGTTTTTCCAGCGCGTGTTCCAGCGCCATAAAGCGGTCCCGCAGACGAGCGGCTTCTTCGTAATGGAGATTATCGGATGCTTCATGCATCTGTTTTTTCAGATCGGAAATCAACTCGCGACGGCGACCCTGCAGAAAGGACACCACACCGTCGACGAGCTTCCGGTAATCCTGTTCGCTGATGAGTCCTTTACAAGGGGCGAGACACCTGCCGATTTGATGCTCCAGACAGGGGCGCGGACGGATTTTAAAATCGCGATTGCGGCAGGAGCGCAGGGGGAATATCTGCTGGACAAAGCGCAGCGTTTCTTTCGCCGCCAGCCCTGACGGATAGGGGCCGAAATAAAGCGCCTTGTCTTTGAGCCGCTTGCGCACCAGTTGCAGGCGGGGAAATTTCTCGGATAAATCAAGTGACAAATGATAATATGTTTTATCGTCGCGCAGCGTAACGTTATACCGGGGACGGTGACGTTTGATCAGGTTATTTTCCAGAATCAGCGCTTCCTTCACCGTGGCCGTGTTGATGAATTCAATATCTTGCACACGCGCCATCAGAAAAGGCGCCATCGGACGGGCGTCTTTTCCCGTAAAATAAGACGCGACACGGTTTTTCAAATCCTTGGCCTTGCCGACATAGATAATCCTTCCCGTCTTGTCCTTCATCAGATAAACGCCGGGATGATGGGGGAAAGAAACGATTTTTTGTTTTAAGGAATTGTCTTCTTTCATAGACTAAGCCTAAATGCGGACGCGACGACCATTTTCAAAAATCGGGCTTAACGGAAAACTTAAAAAATCAATGATGCTTCAATATATTATTTCATCAGTTCCGCAATAATCAAAAGGGAGGCACCTCCGATTCCGATTGTGGTGGCCAGAAACGTCAGCGTACTGATCAGACTGAAAGCGCTCCCTATTTGTTTATTCACATCCGGTTTCAGTGAAAGAAATATGAAAAGCGACGGATTGGCAATCGCGCCCGCGCAGGCAAGCACAATGACGGTAGAAGGCAGATGGATGCCCATGGCAAAGACCATCAGGAGGAGGATGCCCATAATAACGTAGTCAACATGCGCCCGGACAAGATGCTTGTCGTCACGAATCAGCCTTTTCAATATTGCCGGCGATAGATATTTTTCAGCAATGATAAGCCATCCCGTCGCCAATGAAGCCAGAATTAATGCGGCGCCGGTTATCGCTAATAGTGTCATGGATCACCCTCCGGAAATAGTTTATTGCGGTTATCCTGCCGGGAGGACTTCCCGATCACACCCGTCAGCCGGTCACAAATGGCCGAGGCAATCCTTTGATTGGCTTCGGCATTGATATGGATATAATCTGTAAACACAGCGTCATTCGATTTTTTGAATATATCACTCAGGTCGTGGAACGCAAAGGCGAATTGTCTTTGTTCCCCCTTCACGCGCCGTAGTATTCTGGCTCTGACATCTTCCGTATAGGGCAAAACAAGATTGGACTCCAACGGCGGCCATCCCTTCAATATTTGTCTTTCAGGACCGGTAACGGCATTGGGCTTATAGAACACGAGCGGCTGGAAAAAAGCGGCATATTTTACGTCATGGGCGTCGCATATCCTGGCGGCTTTCGCGAGATTGCCGGCATAAATCCGGGCTGTTTTTTCAGACCACGCATCCGTCCCGTAATGCGCATCCATTCTCAAAAAAGAAAAGTTTCCGAATTTTTCAAAGAAGTAACCGCGAAACAGATGCCGCAACATTTCGCTTCCGTAGGCCAGAAGCGCCGGCCACGGATATTCCCTGTAATCTTTAAACAGGACATTGTTTTCATACGCCAGAAAATTAAAAGGGTATCCGGGACGGGGATCGTAGAGAAGAGGATCCATGATGTCATTGCCGCCATTGTACATGACCACCATATCTGGTGCGGAATCCAGCACATGAAAAACAAGGTGAGCGAGTTCCTGGCTGGAATTCTGCGAAATAATCCCATAGTTAAAAACCCGAACGTTTTCCAATCCCCTGCGTTTGAGTTCCTTTTCCACCAGCACCGGCAGGGGAGGATTTCCGTACTCCACCGTAGAACCGCCCAGCATGAACAACCTGAATTCGCCCTCGGGTTTCGGCGCCTCCGGCTTCCCGTACTCGAATTTACTGAACATGGTGTATGGACTCGCATACCGGACGGCGATTCGATCATCAAAGGGAGTGATTTTCGGATACAAATAACGAAAAAACATCTCCGCCGCGACGAAAGAAATCAGCAGCGAAAAAATGATTAAAGAGATGACTTTGACTTTCTTCGACATGAACGCCCCCTACATCAGTCTAGGCATTGCGATTCACTATGAACTTGAAATATCCTGACTGTTTTGCCGCGGCATGAACCGTGATTTATTCAAGAAACTGGGGAATGTATGACTTAAACATTTTCTTGATCTCCGGATTTGTCTCCGTGGCATAAAGTCTTTCCATGATTCCCCGAACGCCGTATTTGGAATGAACCAGGGACTCCCCTTGTTCTTTGTACAAAGCGACGGCGGTTTGTGAAACGGCGGAACAAATGGCGTCAATGAATCGGTCCCAAACTTTGAATCCGGTTCCGTTCTTTGTGGGATGTATGAATGACCTTATGAATATGATGGCGGAATTAATTATCGCCCTGATCGGGCCACCGACCTTTTTCGATATCTCATAAACCATGGATGCAATAACCAAGGGACTGTTGTGCAAGGTATCCGATGGTCTTTTATTGGTTTCGGCGAGATCCGCGATGGACAGAGACAGAAAATAATCCATGGTACCCTTCCGGCCGTACAGGAATTGATTGTTTTCCTGACTTTCGTTGAAGAAAACCGAACCTGGCAGATCCACCAGCGTGCTGGGCTGGGCTCCTATCCTGTTTTTGATGCAGAAATTCGCGATATCAACGCCCGTGTTGTCAGCGGAAGATTTATAGTAATCGTAAGGCAATCCCACAATAAAAGAACCGTGGACGGATATGCCGTGGGCGTGTATTTTTTTAACTTTAGCCGAGTAATAATCGGCCACAGATAATCCGCTTTGTTCAATGTCCGGAACAATGTGTTTGTTGACGTGCTTTAAGTTTCGCATATCAAGCGACTCCAGTCCGATGAAGAAATGCGTCCCTCCGGATGCCCGGATCAGCCTGAGCAATTCTTCATCGTCGGCGACTTCAATGGAGATCTGGACTGCGTAATTGATGCGTAAATCACTTTCGATGATTTTTTTCAAAAAAGAAATCAGGCTCTTTCTGCTGGGAAACAGATTATCGGGCGTGAAAAAATAGTACCGGTTTTTAAAATCCACCGTCTTTTTCTGATACGACCGCAGTTCCTCCACGAAATCGCCCGGATCACGAAACTGAACGGATTTATATTTTTGCGGCATGGTTGAAATAGAACAAAACTTACAGGAAAACAGACATCCCGTAAAAGGCGCGACGGGATTAATCCTGAAATCCTTCAACGGCGTATATTTTATGATGGGAAGTCTGTTTAAAAGATTGATCTTCAATGGCTCCAGCGGCTCCAGATTTTGGAAATCTCCCCAAACGCCGTTTTCGATGAGTTTCTCTCCTGAATATTCTTTCCGAAGAGAATTATTTTTCAAATCGGTTAAAATATCGGTGATGACGGTTGAATCCCCGGCTCCTCTTACGATTGAAATCAGTTCCGGATGAGGAGAGTATTTTCTGATGAATGTATCAACATCTTCAGGCATGGTGGATACATGGATTCCGCCGATAATGACGGGGATTTTCGCATGGTTCAAAACAATGGCGGTAAGGGCCGCAGCGGGAAAGCTGGAACTCATCGTAGAAATAAAAACGGCTTTCGGCGGAGTCTTTTTCTTTTTGATGACCTGTGAAAAGAATCTGCGCTTTCCGTCCACCATGACAATGGTATGGTCCGGAGCCAATCTCGCCAGTTGATTCTGAATATATATTCCCGCATACATTTCAATGGCGAGGGCGTCCACCATGGTCGCACGCTGTTTTTCCTTTTGAAAGTCTATAAATTCCAGGTAATTTTCAGAATTAATTTCATGAGCGTTTTTGCCCGTGAGATAAGAAATAACGTCAAGGGGTGTTGTGGAATTCGCCGGCATGAGATCCATCAACTGATACGTGAGCGGATTGTAAACCATAAAATAGTCTGGGGACATGTTCCTCCGTTCTATGCAATCAGCGCAAAATTAGGCTTTCTATCCGGCGTGCATCTGCCAAACATCGGATCAACGTACTTATGCTCATCGCGGGAAACAAGTTGCTGTGCCGAAATTTCTCAGTACAATTATCCGGAGTTTATAATTTGTATCTGCTGATTTTCCAATGGAGTCACGCATAGCACACAGCCCCTGCATCAGGCAAGCAATAATATTCATTTTTACCGACAAGAACTATTCTCCCGCCGGACGTCCGGACACATTCCCAATGCATAATCTGATAAGAATCAAGATACGTCTTGAAAGAAATTTTCTTTGTTGCGCCTGCAACATATGCTAATGTTCAACCCAATGACAAACATGAGACGATTAAATAATTTTTCTATGAGACACATGCGCCGAATTTGGCCCCTGATTATTTTAATCTTGTTGTTTTCAGCGTGTTCCGGATCAATCGCTTCGGAGGCGACTGATAAAAACGAATTGATGATTCTTTTTACCCATGATCTGCATTCCTATTTCCTGCCCCACAAAACCCTCACAGATGAAGGAAAGTCCCTGCAGCAGGGCGGTTACGCGAAACTGGCCTGTGTGATTGATGAGCAAAGACAGTTGCATCAGGACAAATCCGTCCTTGTGGACGCGGGCGATTTTTCGATGGGCACGCTGTTTCATACGCCTTTTATGACGGAAGCGTTTGAATTGCGCCTGATGGGGAAAATGGGCTACGACGTCACCACGTTGGGCAATCATGATTTTGATTTTCACCCGTACGGCCTGGCCCGAATGCTGAATGCCGCGATGTCCAAGGGCGGCAAACTGCCCGCCATTGTCGCTTCCAACGTCGTCTTGAGCAAAAACGATCCGGGTGACGCCATGCTAAAAAGGCCCTTTGCCGACTATCCCGTCAGAGAATACATGATCATTGAAAGAAACGGCCTGAAGATCGGTCTTTTCGGCATTATTGGCCGTGACGCCGTTCATGATGCGCCCTTTGCCAAGCCGGTGACCTTTTCCGACGCAACCGAAGCCGGCAAGCGGATGGTCGATATTCTCAGAAACAAAGAAAAAGTTGATATCATCATTTGTCTTTCCCACAGCGGGACTTCCGCCAATAAAAGAAAATCCGAAGATGAAAATCTCGCCAAAGCCGTGCCGCAAATTGATGTCATTATCAGCGGTCACACGCACACGGTCCTGCCCGAACCGATCGTCATCGGCCG
>JASEHT010000135.1 GCA_030018675.1 Smithella sp. | reverse complement strand
TTATTGTGAGACTCAAATTTCGAAAACGAAGTGCATTGAAATTTGTCAATCGAATCCCGACTCTGTCGGGACACAGCGGAGGGTAATGAGACTCGCTGACGAAAGGAAGCGTTAGTCGAATTATCCTGTTTAAGCATGGGTATAATACCCTTCAGCTTACTTTGGAATTTATGCCCATGATTTTGATTTGACTTTTTCAAGAGGGGAGCTTTCTAATCAGAACTTTTCTGGGTTTCGCGCCGTCGGAAGGCCCGACAATGCCTTCGGATTCCATTTTTTCAATGATACGGGCCGCGCGGTTGTAACCGATCTTCATGTAACGCTGGACAAGCGATATGGACGCCTGTCCGAGTTCTCCGACCAGCGCGACGGCTTCGTCGTATTTTTCATCGAAATCATCATCGCCTTCATGCTGGGTCTGAGCGGCGGCCAGCGTGAATTTTTCAATCGACGAATCATACGCCGGTTGCGCCTGCATCTTGATGAAATCAACGATACGGGAAATTTCCTTATCCGAAACATACGCGCCGTGAATGCGCGAAAGCTTGGAGGTGCCGGGCGGTATGAACAGCATGTCACCGGCGCCGAGCAGTTTTTCCGCCCCCTGCTGGTCAATGATCGTGCGGGAGTCGATTTTGGAAGAAACCTGAAACGAAATACGCGTGGGGAAGTTGGCTTTAATCAGACCGGTGATGACATCAACCGACGGTCGCTGCGTGGCGAGAATCAGATGGATGCCGGCGGCGCGCGCCATCTGTGCCAGCCTGGTCAGCGATTCTTCAACGTCCCGAGGCGCCACCATCATCAAATCGGCCAGTTCGTCGATAATCACGATGATATAGGGAAGTTTGGTGTGTTTGATTTCCGGTTCATGCGTGACATTTTCGGTCGCGTTGAGAGCGTCATCGATTTCAAGGTCGGGATCCGTCTGTTTCGGCAGAGAGAGAATGGTTTTGCTCTTCAGGCCTTTTAAAAGCAGTTCATTGTACGCGTCAATGCTTTTAGCCTTCAGATCGTTGAGAATCCGGTAGCGTCTTTCCATTTCTTCCACCGTCCAGCGAAGAACCTGCGAAGCTTTTTTCGGATCGGTGACGACGGGGTGCATCAGATGCGGAATGCCTTCGTAGGATGACAATTCCAGCCTCTTGGGGTCGATCATGAGAAACTTCACATCATCCGGCTGGGCTTTGAACAGGATACTGCAAATCATGGCGTTGAGCGCGACGCTTTTGCCTGAGCCGGTGGTGCCGGCAATCAGCAGATGCGGCATTTTGGTCAGATCGGCAATGACCGGTGTGCCCACGAAATTAACGCCCAGCGCAATCGGCAGACGGAAAGATGACTGCGTGAAGGAATCGTTGTTGATCACTTCTTTAAGAAATACGGATTCCCTTTTCAGGTTCGGAATCTCAATGCCGATGACCGATTTGCCGGGAATCGGGGCCAGAATGCGGATACTGGGCGCCATCAGTGCCAGCGCCAGATCGTCCGAGAGATTGACGATTTTGTTGATTTTGACTCCCGGGGCCGGTTCAAGTTCATACATAGTGATGACCGGTCCGGGCATCACCTCTACCACGCGTCCCTCGACACCGAAGTCGGATAATTTCTTTTCCAGAATCCGGGAGTTGGTCACCAGCGAATCCCGTTTCACGCGGGCGTCCTTCTGCGGCGCTTCCTCCAGCAGGGTGAAGGGAGGCACCTGAAATTTATCGTCTGTTTTGGCTTTGGTAAAATCGAAATGCGTCTGTTCGGTTTTTTTCGACGGCGCCTTTTTCACAACAGGCGGTGTATCTTCGACAATGACCGGTTGCGATTTCCGTTCCGTTTTCATGCTCTTGAAAACAAAATCAACAAAAGACGTGACGCGATCTTTGCAACGCATCATGAACGCGGCGCCGGATTTGGAAAAACGTTCGGTGACGGAGACGATAGAAAATTCGATCATGAATGTCAGCGAAACAATCAGGATCAAAAATAGAAGGATATAGGTTCCCGCCACGTTGAAATAGACGCGAAGCATATTCACGATAAAAACGCCGATCAAACCGCCCGTGCCGTTTTTCAGAGATTCTCCATGCAAGGTTACGCTTCCACCGAAGATGAGCGCCATGATTCCGGCAAAGGAAAGAATGAAAAACAGAAACCCCATCGAGCGGACGGTGCTCATGGTGAAGGCGGGGCGCAAAAAATATTTGAAGCTGCAGGCAAAAAGAATAACCGGCAAAAGCAGGGAAGCTATTCCGAGAAGGCGGATCAGCGAGTCCGCCGTGTAGGACCCGAATTTGCCGGTAAAGTTATGCGTTGCCTGCCCGTCGGCGATAAAGTGGGTAAAGGAGGGATCCTGGGGATGGTATGAAACAAGGCTTAAAAATAAAATCAGTCCCAGGGATAGACAGACGGCTCCCTTGATTTCCCTTAATCTATTATGGTTTCCCTGTTTCTTTTCCATACAGTGGCCGAGTGATAAAAAAGATTTTTATGTAAATTACTATTTCAGAAAAAAAGAATTTTTACAAGCACGCGGAAGAAATTAATGTGCGGTTTGCACGCTTTTATTCCAGGGCGTGAAATGGATGTCCTTGCCGATTCATTCAGGTTCCCGCGCCGGTATGTTCTCCCGAGAAAAGACTGACACAATTTTTACCCTTGTGCTTCGACGTATAGAGAGCGGCGTCGGCAGCCCGGATGAGTTCTTCCTTGTCTTCGGCGTGTTCGGGATATGTGGAAACGCCCAGACTGATGGTGACATGCAGTCTTTTATTTTCATGCGGGATTTCAATTTCGGCAACGCCGACCCGGATTCTTTCGGCCAGCATCATGGCCTGTTTTGAATCGGTTTCGGGCAGAATCATGATGAATTCTTCGCCGCCGTAACGGGCGGTGATATCTTCAGAACGGGATTTTTTCTTCGCGACGACGGCCACGTCTTTCAGGACTTTGTCGCCCAGTTGATGACCGTAGGTGTCGTTGAACGATTTGAAGTTGTCAATGTCCATCATGATGAGGGAGAACTGTTTGTGATGACGATATGAACGCTTCATTTCCTGATCCAGCAGAAGCTGGAAATAGCGGTGCACGTAGAGTTTGGTCATGCCGTCGGTGGTGGCCAGTTCAAAAAGTCGCGCGTTTTCAATGGAGATGGCCGCCTGAACAGAGAAACTTCTCAGTATTTCCAGACGTTCCGGCGTAAAGGCATTCTCGCTTAAATTATTTTCCATGTAAAGAATTCCTGATATTTTGCCCTTGCTCATAATCGGTGTGCAGAGAATGGATTTGCACTGCGTCCGCATAATGTACGGATCATTGGTAAAGAGACCTTCTTTCACGGCGTTTCCCAGAACAATGTCTTCACCGCTGTGATAAACGTAATTGACAATGGAACGGCAAATATCCTCACAATTCTTCAAGGGCAGCGATTGCGTTACCAGAATTTCTCCTTTGTCAACATCTTCGCTGGCTTCAATGGTCAGTTCGCCATCGGATTCCAGAATCAGATAACCGCGCTGAGCGCCGGCATTGGTGATGGATTCGTGCATGATCATCTGCAGGAGGCGATCCAGCTGGATCTCGCTGGAAATAATCTGGGAGACCCGCATCGCGGTGGACAGATCAAGCATTTTCGTGCCGCTGGTGCTTTCGGTTGAGCCGCCTATGGTCATGGTTCCCGAAGGGCTGCTCACGGTGATGGTGCCGGTGGATGGCCGTTTTTGCTCACGGGGGATAAGCGAAGCGTATTGTTCTTCCATCTGTAATGCCTTTTCCGATGCCCCCCAGGATAAAAAGCATTTGTGCGCCTTCTGCATGAAAAAGCCGGCTTCATCTTTGCAATCATAATCAAGGTACATGAGAGCGAGGCGTTCGCAGGCAATGGCTTCTTCCTGCCGGTATCCGTTCTGCCGGGCTCCTTCGATGGCTTTGTGATAGAGATGCTGCGCTTCACGGAAGCGTTTTTTGTTTTTCATCATTTCCGCGGCTACGAGATCGTATTTATGCTGGAAATTTTCCGGACAGGCATTTGCCCACATGCGCATTTTCGTCTGGTTGGCTTTCAGACGCATTAAATATCCTGCTTTTTGCAGGGAATCCGCTTCTGCATATGAAGCCGTCAGCGTCAGGGAGTAGTAAAAATAGAATTCCGGTATGTGCAGATTTCCCAAAGCCGTTTTTTGCTTAACGATTCGATGCATCTGGGGGAGAAGAGTCCGGCCTTTGGTGAATTCACCGAAGAGATAGTTGATCCTCAGCCTGACCAGGGAGAGATAGAATGTGCCCAGCAGATTATTTTCGGATTTGTAATAATGATCCTGCTCTTCCTCATCAAAACCGTCGCCGCTTAAACTGCCCCGGCTTGCGGTCAGGCCTTTCAGGCACAGGCACATTCTTGTGTTTTCCATGTAGTTGCGGGCGATGAAAGGATCTTTGCCGCCAAGCTGAAAATCCCGGTATTTTCCGTATTCATCCAGAATATCGTCAATATTATCACCCAGCATGATACGGGTCATGCCGATGAGATTGACATTGTGACCGCTGAAGATGAGGTCTCCGTTTTCAATGCCGCTTTTATAAGCGTTTCTGAAATAATCGAGATCATGTTTGGCATGCTTCTTCCAGTGCTGGATAAACATCGGAAAGGCAAATTCTATCCGGCATTTGTTTTTTGAGTCGTTAATCTTTTCGTTGGTCTTCAATGCCGCTAATCCGAACCGGTATCCGTGTTGATGGAAGCCCAGCGATGATCCGACAATCGATCCCAGAGCGATATAGGCAAAGGGGGAATATTCGAAATTTACCTCATAATCCAGCAGCCTGTAAACGCCATTGGTCGCTATAAAAGCGAATAAATTGGGATTGGAATAAAAGGCAACGGTGCCGGTGTGAATGGCCAGATAAGCGTAGGAAAGGATCTCCCACAATTCCATTTCGGGGTTTTTTAATGATTTTGATGGATGTGCGGACAGATATTCGGAAGCTATTTTTTTTGCTTCGTCCAGATTATCCGGCATCGGTATATATTGCATATCCACCAGATCTTCTATTTTTCTGCGACCGAATTTCAATCGCAGTTTCAGAAGTTCCAGTCCCACTCTGACGTCGCTGACCTTTTTCGGTAGATGGAAACCAAGCATGGTCATGCCTTCAATACCAATTCGCAGAGCCGCTTCATAGTTCCCTTGAGTTGTGTACAGGATGATCATCAGGGTGTGAACGTTGGCCTTGTCGATGTTCGACTTGACGTTTCTGACGACCACATCAAATATTTTTTCGGCTTCGCTGAAGTTCAGGTTGAGATACTGGCACTCGATGGCTTCCCGGTATATGGAATAGGTCAGTTCGTAATGACTTGTCCAGGAATAATCGGGCAGGAGTCCCATTGCGATTTTCAGGTAGGATGCCGCCGACGCGTATGCCGTGGATTTTTTTGATTTCTGAGCGGCCTGTAGATTCAGCTTCGCCAGCATGATTTCTTCATCGATGTCGCTGACAAGCCGGATGCCGCGGTTGAGCTGATCGACCACGTAAAATATTTTTTCATTCAGATTTTCAGAATCGGTTTTTTTAAGCACGTTGCTTCCGATCCGGTAATGCATCTCCTCCTTTTCCTTTTCCGGAATCATTGAGTAGGCCGCTTCCTGGATGCGGTCATGGAGAAACTTGTAGAGATTGCCGTGAAGGCTGATCATGTCTTCCTGGATCGCGGAGGTCAGATCGGCCAGTGTCTCTTCGATGGATTTTCCGGAAACGACGGATAATGATTCAAGATCGAATCTGTTGCCGATGCAGGCGCAGATTTTTAATATGTCCCGGGTTTTCTCCGGGAGTTGGGATATTTTTTCCGCCATGAATTCGATGACATTTTCGGTAACCTGCATCGCCTCTACCTTGTTGATATCCCATTCCCACCCGGTTTGCGGATTCAACTGGAGCAGCTGATGATCGTATATATTTTTCAGGAACTGGATAACAAAAAAAGGATTGCCCGCTGTTTTTCGGCTGATGAGTTCAGCCAGGGGGCCTGATTTTTCGGCATCGCAGATGAGCACGTTCATAATGATTAGATTGATGCTGTTGACATCCAGAGGACCGAGTTTCAAGGTGTGTATTTTCCGGCCTTTCTTCTGGATATTGTTTAGCGCGAGCGTCAGAGGATGGGCGTCGCCGGTTTCGTTATCCCGGTAAGCTCCGATTAAGAACAGATATTTTGTTTCATACGTTGTCATCAGATTTTCCAGGAGCCTTAAACTTGCCTGATCAGCCCACTGCAGATCATCCAGGAAGAGTACAAGAGGATGATTTTCGGTCGTGAAGACATTGATAAATTTTTGAAAGACCATATTGAACCGGTTCATGGATTCTTCCGGACCCAGGACCGGCAAGTCGGGTTGTCGATGAATAATCATCTCCAACTCCGGGATCACATCGGTGATGACTTTCCCGTTGGTGCCCAGAACGGAAAGCAATATTTCCCGCCAGGCATTTATTTTTTCCTTGTTCTCGGAAATGAGTTGCCGAATGAG
>JASEHT010000134.1 GCA_030018675.1 Smithella sp. | reverse complement strand
CCGCGAATATCCACCAGAACCTTGAAAATATTTTCCCGGGTAATGCCCGCCTGACGCAAAATTTTTCCGGCCTGACCTTCTTTTTCCTCGGCAATAGCCACCAGCACATGTTCGGCGCTGACGTATTCATCTTTGAGCTGCGCCGCTTCGGTCGTCGCCTTGTCGAATATTTTATTGAGCCTGTCTCCAATATAAATCTGACCGGCACCAGAACCGCCGACACTCGGCTGTTTTTTAAGATAACTCTCCAACTCCCTTTCAGTCTTCTGGGGCGAAGCATTAAGCTTATTCAAGATGGCGCCGGCAATACCATCTTCCTGGCGCAAAAAACAAACCAGCAGATGTTCCGGTTCAATGGCTTGATGGCCAAAAGAACCTGCCAGTGATTGCGCTTCCTGAAGCGCTTCCTGAACTTTCAATGTAAATTTATCAAAACGCATTTTGTGTTTCCTTTATCCGTGTTTATCTCACTACCCCCATTCGCTTCGCTCTTTGATTTTCATTATCCCACTTCGCTACGCTTCGGGGATAATTTCCAATCCCGATGCATCGGGATTGGAAAGTTCGGTTTACTCTTCGAACTTCGCGTTGCTCGTTCTCAGAGAATCTCACTACGGCTTACGCTTCATACTTCGTTACACCCTACGTCACTTCGTTCCTAGGATAGTTCGGCTTACGCTTCATACTTCGTTACACTCGTCTTCAGCTTGCCTCACTATTCCACGGGTTTTTCAATGGTCACAAAGAGTTTACCGTTCTTGAAAACTGTCACATTTCCGGAAGATTCGGAAATGACGATGGCGACCGCCTTGGTTAAACTTGTAATACCGGCGGCCGCAATATGCCGACTGCCCAGACCCGGTGGAAAATCCTTACTATCCAAGGCGGCGCTGAGATGCCTTCCGGCGGTTACCAGCACGCCGTTTTCCTTGATGACAAAGGCTCCGTCAATCGCGGAAAGTTCCTTGATGGTTTCTTCCAGTTCCGGATTCAGAATGTTTAACTGATCATCTGAATACCCGGAGAACGGATTGATAATCATCTGACGGGACAATTGCATGACTTTTTCATCGTCACCTAGGATGAATATTGTTCCCACCTTTCTGCTTTCCCTGCCTTGAGCGGCCAGTTCCAGCGCGATATTCAAAACAGCATTGAATACTTCCGGGCGGACGTTTTCAAGAACATCACTAATAAAATCTGATGTTAAAATTTCAAACTCTTTCCCCACATCAATCACAAAAATACTGTCGGTATAACCAAATTTGGGCACGCCGCTCAAACAAACGACCTTATCGCCTCTCTTCAGAATTCCCAGAATGATCCCTTTGGCAATGGCAATCTTTACTTTCCCCACACGGGTTAAATTGACATTGGGAATGTACAATACCTGCGCATTTTTTTTCATCTCTTCGGAGATTTCTTCATCTTCGCGGGAAACAATAATAAAATCGATGTCTTTATTTATTTCATCCATGATCAGGGTTAGGTCATTGATTACGTCCACACAAACCAAAAGCGCATTCGCCTTGATTTCATGAGCTATTTTTACACCGTGTTCCACAATCGTTTTATTGATCGATTTCATGCCTTCACCTTATTTATAATTTTTAAATACAATAAGCATAATTGGAGCCTCTGTCAAGGTGGGATAAGTCAAAAAATAACTAATTTTAAAGTGCTTTCTATGGAGAGGGTATGGCTGGCGATTAAAGGTCAACGTGCTTTTGAAGCGGACGGACTCCTTATCGCCGATTCTCATTATCCCCCATGCTCTCCGTTCAGAGGATACGATCCAATCCCGATAAATCGGAATTGGATCGTTCGACCAACAAGTTTCAGTGCGCTCCGCTTCTAATACGTGGGTCTCGCTAATTTATCTTGACCATCAATTTATAGTTGGATAGTATTTAATTAATTAAAAAGGAGACAAAAAAATCGTTGGAATTACCTGCAATAACCGGCACGCTTAATTTATATATAGCAGAAATCAATCGCTTTTCTCTTCTGACGGCGGAGGAAGAATTCAAACTCGCCGTGCGCCTGGTAAAATTCAATGATTTGGCGGCGGCTGAAAAACTGATTGTTTCCAATCTGCGGTTTGTGGTCAAAATCGCGCATGAATACCGCAACTACGGATTTAAACTGGCAGACCTGATCCAGGAAGGCAATATCGGGCTGATTCACGCTGTAAAGAAATTCGATCCCTACAAAGGTTACAGATTGATTTCCTACGCCGTCTGGTGGATCAGGGCGTACATTCAGAACTATCTTATCCGATCCTGGAGCATCGTTAAAATAGGGACAACACAAGCCCAGCGAAAGCTGTTTTTCAAGTTAAATCAAACCAAAAAAGATCTGGAGACTCTTTCACGAAGGAATCCGGAATTCAGCGAAATCGCCACTTCCCTGGGCGTCAAGGATTCCGAAGTCGCAGAAATGGATTTACGCATGGGGTCCCGCGATCTTTCCCTCAATGAAATTGTCAACAACGACAGCAATAATTCTCACATTGATTTTCTGGCTTACGAGGGGGATAATCAGGAAATCTCTTTAATAAAAAATGAAGAGAAAAGTCTGGTTCAGCGCGACATTGCCGGGGCTTTGGCCAATCTCAATGAAAGGGAAAGTTATATTATTCTCAATCGCGTCATGGCGGATGACCCGAAGACGCTTCAGGAAATAGGAGAAAAATATAATATTTCACGGGAACGTGCCCGTCAGATCGAAAAACAAGCCTTGAAAAAAATGCAGTTGGCCCTGCCTTATTTTAAACCTGATCAATAAGAAACTTCGCAGCGGGGGAAACCCGCGAAAAAATCTATATAGAGATTGCAATTTACAGCTTAATTTCAGGACATTTTTTTAAACAATTCCTCAACGCCTGTCAGGAGCGATAAAAATTGAAACATAGCAGTTTTTTTTCAAATTATATAAATCGTTTAAAAACAAAGATCACCGCTTCAATAATCAATAAAAAGCTATTGGACGAGGAGCAATTGCGCTCGGAATTATTCAGTTCCAAACAAATGCGTCAACATGGCAAAACCATTGCCGCCACTCATAAGCTCAGCGCCGGACCTACAGCCAGCCTGTTGATCAAGAGATTGAAAGAAAACGAAATTGTTCTGTTTGACGTCCGGCAGAAACTGACAAAAGCTGTCTTGGAAAACCGCCGTATTACGCCTGCTGAAGAATGGTTTCTCGATAATTTTTATCTCGTCGAAGAACAAATTCGCACGACGAGAAGACATTTCCCGAAAGTTTACAGCAGGGAGCTACCCCATCTTGCAGACGGCCCTTCGGCCAATCTGCCGCGCGTCTATGATATCGCTTTGGAAATGATCTCCCACGGCGACGGCCGCGTTGATTCGAAAGCGCTCAGCTTATTCGTATCATCCTATCAATTCGTATCGGTTCTTAAAATCGGTGAATTATGGGCTATCCCGATCATGTTGCGTCTGGCGCTGATAGAAAACATCAGGCGCATCGCCTCGCGCATATCAAAAGACAGTGCCGACCGCGATCTAGCCGACTATTGGGCCGGGAAAATGATCGTCGTCGCTCAGAAAGATCCTAAAAATCTTTTTCTGGACATAGCGGACATGGCGCGTTCGGAACCGCCGATGACCGGCGCTTTTGTCGCGGAAATCGCCCGTCAGTTGCAGGGGCAAGGTCCTTCTCTCGTGCTGCCTCTTACCTGGATAGAACAACACTTGGCCGAATACGGTCAGAGCATCAAGGCCTTTATGCATCTGGAAAGTCAGCGGCAGGCTTCCGAGCAGGTTTCCATGAGCAACAGCATCATCAGCCTACGCTTTCTGGGCACGATGAACTGGCGTGAATTTGTCGAAACCATGAGTTCGGTGGATCAGATATTACGCGAGGATCCGGCGGATATTTACGTCAAGATGGATTTCTCCACCCGTGACCATTACCGCCATGTTGTGGAAAGAATCGCGAAGGAAAGCAATTTATCCGAAAGCGAAGTGGCGCGCATGGCCATTCTTCTCGCCCGCGAAGGAAATACCAAAACTGAAAATTACGATCGCGCGGCGCATGTCGGTTTTTATCTCATCGGCAAGGGATTAGACGAACTGGAACGCCTGGCCAAGATCCGTTTGTCCCCGTATGAAACGATTTGCCGTTCCAGCAGACGGTTTCCTCTGCCGATTTATGTCGGCTCTGTCCTCTTGCTGACCGCAATATTTGCAGGGTTTTTAATTAATGTCGCCCATACCGGAGGGGTCAGCGGTTGGCCGCTGGCCATGATCGCGTTCCTTTCAGCGCTCTGCACAAGTCATCTGTCCATCGCGCTGGTGAATTGGCTGTCAACCATTCTGGTGCAACCGAGTCCATTACCCCGCATGGATTTTTCCGGCGGAATTCCTCCCGAATGCCGCACACTTGTGGTGATTCCGACAATGCTGCTGGGAGAGAAAAATGTTTGCAATTTACTGGAATCTATCGAAGTCAGGTTTCTGGCCAATCAAGACGACAATCTGCGCTTCGCTTTGCTGACCGATTTTCGCGATGCTGAAAGCGAAACGCTTCCCGATGACGAGACGCTGCTATGCCTCGCCCGCCAAGGAATTGAAAATCTCAACGATAAATACAGCGACCTGATATCGGGGGATGTTTTTTTCTTATTGCACCGGTCACGCCGCTGGAATCCACAAGAGAATATCTGGATGGGTTATGAACGAAAGCGCGGAAAGCTGGGCGATCTAAACGCTTTCCTCAGAGGCAGAACAAAAGGCCATGAGGGAGATCTTTTTTCAACGATTGTCGGCGATCTCACCGCTTTAAGAAACGTCAAATACGTGGTCACGCTCGACACAGACACAAAACTCCCCCGTGACGCAGCCCGTCAATTTGTCGGAACCATGGCTCATCCTCTCAACCAGCCCATCTATGATGCGCGGAGGGGAAGAGTCTTCGAGGGATACGGCATCTTGCAGCCTCGCGTATCGGTTTCGTTATCCAACACCATCCGTTCCATTTATTCCACCATGTATGGAACCAGTTCCGGCATCGACCCCTACACCAGAGCGGTCTCCGACGTTTATCAGGACATCTTCGGGGAAGGGTCTTTCATCGGCAAGGGCATTTATGATATCGACGCCTTTGAAACCGCCCTCGACGGATATCTGCCGGAAAATCATATTCTGAGCCACGATCTCATCGAAGGATGTTATGCCCGGTCGGGATTGATCAGCGACATTCAGCTTTATGAAGAATATCCCGCGGATTATAAAGCCGATGTCAGCAGAAGACACCGCTGGATTCGCGGAGACTGGCAAATCGCGCGCTGGGTCAGGTCGAAAGTGCCGACCGCTGGCGGAAAATTTCGCAACAACCCTCTTTCCATGCTCTCCCAATGGAAAATTTTTGACAACTTGCGCAGAAGTATTGTTCCTGCGGCTTTGATCCTGATACTTGTCACGGGCTGGACTTCTTTGCCTTCGCCATGGCTGTGGACAATTGCCGTACTCTGCATCATCGCGCTTCCCACCGCGCTCATGTCGATGGCGAGCGTTTTTCAAAAGCAGCGTCATGTGATGTGGTCACATCATCTGACTGATTTGGCTCAAAAAACCGGGAATGACTTCAAGCAAGCCCTTTTCATGATCGCTTGCCTGCCGTATGAAGCATATTTCAGCATGGATGCGATATTGCGCACAGCCTGGCGGATGCTGATTTCGCACAAACACCGTCTCGAATGGAACCCCTCGGAGAACACCAGCGACAATACACGGAAGGATATCCCGGGATATTTAAGAAGCATGTGGTTTGCTCCGTTTTTTGCCTTTTTCGCGTCAATCCTTATATTTTATCTCCGGCCATCCGGCATGGTGATCGCGTTTCCCTTTTTACTCGCGTGGTTCGTTTCCCCGTTCGTCGCCTGGAGGATAAGTAAACCGTACCGCCGCCGGGATGTAAAACTGTCGAGGACTCACATTTCCTTCTTGCGAAAAACGTCCCGCAGAACGTGGGCTTTTTTTGAGAACTTCGTCGGTCCCGAAGATAACTGGTTGCCGCCGGACAATTATCAGGAACAGCCTGTGGGCGTCATCGCGCATCGGACATCTCCGACCAACATCGGCTTGTCGCTTCTGGCCAGTCTTTCAGCTTTTGATTTCGGTTATCTCACAACCATCAAGCTGATCGAACGCACGTCCCACACCCTGCGGACCATGGCCTCTATGGAAAGATACAAAGGCCATTTTTACAACTGGTATGACACGCAATCTCTGGACCCCCTGTTGCCGCTCTATGTTTCTTCCGTGGACAGCGGAAATCTCACCGGTTATCTCTACATCTTAAGATCAGGTTTGCTCGCTGTTCCTGACAAAAAAATTGTCGACCCCCGGACATTTGAAGGGTTGAGGGACACGCTGGAAATTTTATCGGAAACGTTCGGAAAATCGGCGCCCGATCACATCACGCAACTTCAAAAAAATCTGACGGAGGCATTGGCTAATCCCCCGACCACACTCATGGCGTTTAAAAAACTGCTGGAAAGCATGACCGCAATGTCTTCAGAAATGGCGGAAACCATTAACCCGGATGAAAAG
>JASEHT010000133.1 GCA_030018675.1 Smithella sp. | reverse complement strand
ATTTTCCGTGCTCGGACCCGGCAGCGGAAGAGTTTGCCCGGCGACAGGCACTTTGGTTTGATCCATTAAAGATGAACTTCTATTGGCTGCCGTATAGGTCAATGTAAGCGATGTCAGCATGAAAACGATGGCCACCCCCGCAGTCAGTTTTCCCAGAAAAGTTCCGGCTCCTGACGATCCGAACACGGTTTGGCTGGAACCGCCGAATGCCGCGCCCATATTGGCACCTTTGCCTGATTGCAGCAGAACAATGGTAATCAGCGACAAACAAACCAGAATATGAATGAAAATCAATAAAGTATGCATAATAAGTCTCTTTTTATATTTATTTTCTAAAGCGCGTGGACAATACCAAAACCGTATAAGCTAGTCAACTTTTTTCTTTTCTCTTTCAATTTGAATGTTTAACGCTCTCATTCAGGTTTTGACGTATTTCCCTTCGTGTAGAACGATTCTTCCCTGACGTTGAAGATAGTCAAGATGTTTGCCGGCCAGCGCCCTTTCGCTGAATTCAAAAAATTCTTTCGGTTCACGCGGTTTGCCGTAGATAAGCCAGGCGGAGAGTATTTCCTCGATGGATTTCGGCTCTTTCAGAAAAGCCAGGATTTTCTCTTCGCGCTGATAAATGACATTTTCATAATGATCCCAGAGCGGTCCCGGATTTTGGTCAAACAATCCGGTATTGTGCGCCGCGATCCACCGGCGGGCGGGAAGGCTTTTTAAAAGGCGGATGGATTGTGTGGTGTCTTCAATGCTGGAGTAAACATCGCCGTACCAGGGACCGAACGTTGTTAAATCGTAATCGCCCAGAAAAAGAACCTCTTCTTCGGGAAAGTAAAAGGACAGATGACCCGGCGTATGTCCCGGCGTGGCAATTATCTGAGCCTTGAGAGAACCCAGTTCTACAGTTTCCTTATCTTTAAAAAATGTCGCTTCGGTTTGCGGCCGATAGTTGAAATTATTCAGCATAATGTCTTTCCAGATGGCGCGGAGCGGTTCGCCGGTGATTCCATACCAGTCCAGAAAAATTTCGATATCGGTCAACGGCGGAAAATCCCGTTCTGATATTCGCAGGGTGGAATTTTCAAAAAGAAAGAAAAAGGCCATGTGATCCTCATGCCAGTGCGACAACCAGACCTGATCCACCCCCTCTTTTTGTTTGAGATCCGTCATTTTCTGCAGCCCGCAGGAAGGGTCTATTACCACGCGGCAATCCCCGCCTTCCAGATATACGGAATGATTGAAGGGATACTTGCCGCCGCTTTCACCACAGATAAAACGGATTTTACCGAATTGAACGTCCATGATTAATTATCTTCCTCTAAGATTAGCTATATTAATCTATACTTGAATTGAAAGAGAAAGTCCAATGGGGTCATTGTCAATATCTACGAAGTGTTAAAAACAGGTAATTGTAGGATTAAGGATTGCTGGTTGAAAGGTGCAATGAAAAAATCAGCTGCAGAGCGACACGGAACATGTCGTTGTCGCCTTTCTTTTCTGAATCCAAGATTGCCTTGACAGGCTGCAATGAAATTTTTATAGTTCACGACATGAAAAAACCCCGCGACGCAAGCGAAATCAAAAATATTCAAGAACGCATTCTGAAAGCGGCATTGGATGTCATTGTGCAGGAAGGCTATCCGGCGCTGACCATGCGACGCATCGCGTCCAAAATCGATATGACTGCGCCGAATATTTATAATTACTATCAAAGCAAGGATGAGCTCTACATTTCTCTGGTCATCCGGGGTTTTGAAATCCTCAAGCGTGAATTGTCTTCCGTGTGTGACGCGCATGAAAATCCCGTCAACCGCGGGGCGGCACTTGCGCGGGCTTATATTAATTTCGGCCTCAAGCACAGCAGTTATTACGATATTATGTTTACTTATCCCACGCCGAAATACAATGATTACGTGGGCACCCCTTTGGAAAAGCTCTCTGAAGTCGAATATAAAATGTCGATGGAGATTGTAACGCTGGTGCTTGAAGCTGTGAGGGCGTTGCTCAGCGAAGATCTTGCCAAAGATGAACAGGCCGTACAGATGCGCTTTATCGCCGCTTGGAGCATGCTTCATGGAATGATATCTCTCCACAACAGCAAGGTGGTTCGTTACACCGTTGAGGATGCGGAAGCCATGTATGAGAAAATGATTCCGGAATTCCTTCCGCTTTTCTTGCGTTCCTAATGATGGTTTAATCTTTAGAGATTGATAACATTTTAGCTTGACAATGAAACTGAACTAAGTTAAGCTTAACTTAGATAAAATTCAAATAATAAATAAAATCGGAGGTATATATGGCAAAAGTCATCGTTCTTGGCGGATGCGGAGCGGTCGGTAGCGTGGCTGTAAAAACACTGGCCGCGCAGGATATCGTTTCAGAAGTAGTTATCGGCGACTGGAATATAGAAAAAGCCAAAAACTTAGCTAAAGAGTTAGGACCGAAGGTCTTGGCCGTCAAGGTAAATGCAGAGGAAGAAGAGAGCATCAAGGCGGCCGTAAAGGGCTGTGATATTGTCCTCAATTGCATCGGTCCTTTTTATAAAACTGTAAAAGGGATTCTCTCCACAATCATTGATCTGGGCATCAATTATGTAGATGTCTGCGATGATGTGGATGTAACCGTTGACATTCTGAATATGGACAGTCAGGCAAAGAAAATGGACATCATCGCCGTTATCGGCATGGGCAGTTCTCCGGGGATTTCCAATCTGATGGGCAAGTTCGCGGCGGAAAATCTGCTTGATGAAACCGACGCGATTGACATTTTTCACGCCCACGGCGGTGAAGCCATCGAAGGGGAGGGTGTCATCGGCCATCGCTTCCACTGCATGACGATTGATGTTCCGATGTTTCTCGACGGTAAGTTAACGTATGTAAAATATTTCGAAGAGGATGGAATCGCTCTCCGGCAGACGTTTGAATTTCCGGTTCTGGGAGAAGTTCCTCTCTATCCCTATCCGCACCCCGAGCAGGTGACCATGCCGCGTTACATCAAAACAAAACAGGTTACCAATAAGGGTTCGGTCATTCCCAATGAATACTATAATCTGACGCGGGATCTTTGCGGTCTGGGTCTGGCCAGTAAGGAGCACCTGAATGTCAAGGGGGTTGCCGTGACACCGTATGACTTTGCCATGGCCTATATTATTAAAGAGCGCGAGAAAATTTTAAAGAAAACTAACTTCGGGAAGCAGCGCGGATGCCTCTCCATCGTGGTCAAAGGTAAAAAAGATGGTAAATTCCGCGAGTTCCGTTTCCATCTTGCTTCACGCAGCGAAGCTCTCGGAGAAGGTACAGGCATTCCGGCCGCTATGGGCGTACTCCTTGTGCTGATGGGCAAGGTGAAAGCCAAGGGCGCGCTGCCGCCCGAGGGATGCATTAATCCTCTGAATCTAATGGAATTGTTGCCAAAAGTCATGAAGCTCGATAATAAAAAAGAAGGAGGGGAATCTTTCGGGGGGGTCATAGTGCAGCAGATTGACGAAAATGGTAAGATCAAAAACATCAGTCTTTAAGTTTTTGCGCCTCCGGCGGCAAGGAAAAATAAAATGGACAAACATGTTCTAGCCATAGATCACGGAACGTCCGGCATAAAAACCTCGATTGTCTCTATGTACGGCGATGTCCTGGATTTCGAGCTTGAGAAGACGCCCATTCATTTTTCCCCCGGCGGCGGTGCCGAGCAGGACCCGCAGGACTGGTGGAACGCCGTTATGGCAAGTTCCCGACGCGTGGTGGCGCGCAAAGTTGTTCCACCTGAGTCAATAGTCGCCATTTGTGTTTCCAGTACATTTTCCAGCACCGTGGCGGTGGATCAAAACGGCGAACACCTGATGAATGCCATTACCTGGATGGATTCGCGCGGTGGTCCATACATCAGCAAAATTATGGGCGGCTTCCCCAGCCTTGAAGGCTACAATCTGTTCAAAGTTGCCCGGTGGATTCCAAAAACAGCGGGCGGACCGACCCTATCGGGCAAGGATGACATTGCGCATGTTCTGCTCATTAAAAATGAGTATCCGCAGATTTACGATAAAACGCATATGTTTTTGCCGAGCAAGGATTACCTCAATTTGAAGCTTACCGGCGAGTTTGCCTCTTCGTTTGACGCCATTCATCTTTTCTGGGTTACGAATACCCGTGACTGTAATCATATTTTTTATGACAACTCTCTGATCAAAGCTCTCGGCATTGACAAAAACAAACTTCCACCGCTGAAACGTTCCATTGATATTCTCGGTCGGGTCAGACCCGATGTGGCGCACGCCATCGGTATCGGTGAAAACGTTCAGGTGGTGATGGGATCGGCTGACCATCAGGCCGCGCTGATCGGCTCCGGCGCTGTACGAAATTTTGAAGCACACATCTATATCGGCACCTCGTCGTGGGTGCAATGCGTTGTGCCGTTCAAGAAAACAGATATGTTTCACTCCATTGCCTCGCTGCCCTCGGCCATTCCCGGCAAGTATCAGAGCGTGAATGAACAGGATATTGCAGGAGGCACGCTCGATTTCCTGATTAACAACATTCTTTTCTACAAGAACCGGTTGCTCAAGGGAGCCGTCCCCGAAAACATCTATGATGAGCTGAATAAAATCGCCGCCGCGGTGCCGGCCGGAAGTCACAAGCTTATCGTTACGCCGTGGATTAATGGTGAGCGTACACCGGTGGATGACAATACCGTGCGCGCAGGAATCTATAATGTTTCAAAAATCACCTCACAGGATGACATCGTGCGGGCGTTTTTTGAGGGGGTGGCCTACAATACGCGTTGGAGTTTCCAGTATCTGGAGCGTTTTGTGGGAAGGCGCCTCGATGGCCTGAATATTATCGGCGGCGGAGCAAAATCAGATTTATGGTGTCAGATATTCGCCGATGTCCTTGATCGCACGATCCGGCAGGTAAAAGATCCTATGCAGGCGAACGGGCGGGGCGCCGCTTTTATCGCATCCGTTGCGCTGGGACATATAACTTTTGAAGAAATTCCCAACAGGATAAAATATACGAATGTCTTTTATCCGAATTCCGCCAACCGCAAAATTTACGACGAGCTTTTTTGCGAATTCGTCAACATCTACCGTCAGAACAAGGCGATGTACCGCCGGCTGAACAAGAGATGAATGTGAATCCCTTGAAGGGGATGAGAAATGAAAAAGCATACACGATGCAGGATCAGCAGACTTAATTTTGTAAAAGGTTCTTTGGCTGTGTTGGCATTATCCGCTGTTCCGGATATAACCATCGCCGGTACGCCGCCCCGTAAACAACTTCCGCCTATCGATTACTCCAAAGCGATCATTCTCAAAAACTGCACGATCAGGAGTTATGACTGGATGTAATCATCCCAGGAGTATTCCGGATCCCCATAGGCGTGGAGGTCATTCATTTTGGATTGAACATTTTGATACTAGTAAAAATTACCGGAGGCTTGACTTCAGGAAGCTATAAATAAAAATCCGATTTCCGAACTTCAGAATCATTTATTACACCTACAAATCCACAACATTGGGCAGCCATAAGAATTGAGGATTAATGGTTGGAAGTTATAACGTATGGTTCACCTGCTTTTGGAGTGACGACAGCAAAGCCCACGAAAAATATCTCTTGACTATTAATCTATAACGTGACCAACCAATATATAGAGCAAAATTTATTGTGTTTATATTATCAAATGTTGAACCTTTCTTAGTTAAACCTTTCCTAATAGACAAGACACGACCACCAACGCTTCGGAGAGCATGGTGTTTTTTCGCTTTAAGCGGCAACGAGCTTTTTTAAAGCTCCAGAGGTAAGGCATACAAGCCCCTCACTTTTTCCTTCCTTCTCAACCGGGAGACGGAGGGGGGTGATTTTGATGCTTTGTGGGGCCCCATCGGGGAATATAGAAACAAGAAGTAATAAAAAGAAAGGTGAACAAAATGAACAAAAATTTGTATGTCGGCAATCTGTCTTATAAGATCTCGGATGATGATCTTAAATCTAACTTTAGCGAGGCAGGAGAAGTTGTCTCCGCATCAATCATTAAAGACAAATTTACAGGCCAATCAAAAGGATTCGGATTTGTCGAAATGAAAACGGAAGAAGGCGCGACGGAAGCCATTAAACAATTCAACAACGGCATGCTTGATGGCAAGGCAATTACCGTTAACGAAGCAAGGCCGAAGAAAGAATTCGGCGCAGGCGGCGGATCCAGAGGCGGCGGACGTCCTGGCGGCGGTGGCGGATTTAGCAGAGGCCCCAGAAGCGGCGGCGGAAGATACTAGAGAGACAAACTGCAAACAAATCCCGACAAGTCGGGATTTGTTTGCAGCGTTAGTCGTAATGAGACTCAAATATCATATATTAAGGAGCAGAAGGCTTGTTTACTACAAATCTTCTGCTCTTTAGTTTCTTTGGTATAAAATGCATATTATTAATATCTATAAAAAGTGAGTTAAGGAGAGGGAAAAAGAGCATGAAAAAAGAAGCTTGCATACTATTTAGTGGCGGAGCTCAAGGGGCGGAAGCAGAATTTGGCACAAACGCAGAGAACCTTGGGATTGAAGAAGTGAATTTTACATTTAACGGACATACCATCAGCCGTAAACGGGGATTACGTGTCCTCAATCACGAAGAACTGAAAAATGGCGATGT
>JASEHT010000132.1 GCA_030018675.1 Smithella sp. | reverse complement strand
ACCCGGCGGCTGGGGTTGTGGTTTTTCCGCATCATTGCCTGGTTTGTCGCGACCGGTTATTATTTTCTCTTTCCGGTGCGTGTTGCTAACAGCTTCGGGTTTTACAAGGCTTTGTTTCCGGACCACGGATTTTTTTATCATTTGTGGTGCGCCTGGAAGCAGTATCACAAGTTTACCGATGTTTATATTCACCGCTTCATCCGCTTCGATGAGCAAGCCATTGAATATGTCAGGGAGGGCTGGGAATATCTGGAAGAGGCGGTGCAGAAAAAGACCGGCGCGATTTTGCTGATGTCGCACATCGGCAACTGGGAACTGGCCGCGCAGACGCTTAATAAAAAAGGCCTGCCGATCATGCTTTATCTGGGCGCCAAACACAAAGAGCAGATGGAGCATATTCAGAAGGAGTCGCTGGCCAAAAGCGGTGTCCGGGTGGTGGTCACCACGGAGGACGAAAAATCGCCTTTCGCCCTGGTTGAAGGAATTAATTTCCTGCGCGCCGGCGGCATTGTCTCGATGACCGGCGACCGCCTGTGGGGGAATCAAAGTTACGAAACCGTTAATTTTCTGGGATATGAAGTTCATTTGCCGGACACGCCGCATCTGTTCGCGCTGATGACCGGCGCGCCGCTGATGACTTTTTTCGTCTATGAGGAAAAATTCGGCAAGTATCATATCAGGGTTTCGCCGGGACGAAAGGTGGTTGCCGCCTCTCGCGCGGATAGAAAAAAGGCGGTGCAGGAATCGGCTCAGGCCTACGCAAACGATCTGGCGGAATTCGCCCGAAAACATCCCTTCGAGTGGCACCATTTTGAGCCGTTTTTAGGCAAAAAAATCAAATGAAAAGACGCAGGTTGATAAAGTAGAAACTGCTTTGCGCTTTATAAAATTTAGTATAAGAAGCCCTGTAAGTGAACGATTAGAAGGATTAATCCGTGAAAGTAAACGAAGTTCCGCAGGATAATACGGTTGAATATTACGAGGGTGTGAAGCGTGCCTGTTACGCGGTTAACGACGAAGGCAAGTATGTCATTGTGACCAGCAGCGGCTGGAGTGATGAAGAATTTATCAACGGTCTGGCCGTGAAGGAACTGGCTGAAAATCTGGAAAAAACCAGAAAGGCCGTGTTGGCCGGAGAAAAAAGCCCGCTCGCGTATCACATGGAGCGCCGGCAGATGATACCGGAAATTCTGGGCAAGACCGCCGGCGTTGCCGTGTTTCGGGTACGGCGTCATTTGCGTCCGGGAATCTTTTCTAAACTAAAAGGTTCGATATTGGAGCGTTACGCGGAGGCTCTCGCGATTACAATAGAAGAATTGAAAACGGTACCTCAAAATTAGGAAGGACAGGAGTGATTATTGACTGAAACAGAACTTACATCCGGCGGCAAAGCTTTTGTGCATCATCACGCCGCGCATTGCGAAACAGGAGTCACCGCGGCCTTATTCGGGGATAAGGGATTGGAAATCAGCGAGCCGATGGTTTTCGGCATTGGCAGCGGCATCTTTTTTGGCCATCTGCCTTTTGTCAAATGGGTCGGTTTGCCCATCAGCACCTATCGCACACAGCCGGGAGCGGTTTTCCGCAAGGCCGCCAAAAGATTGGGCGGAGAATTTGTTACCCGAAAATACCGCAACGCGAAAAAGGGAATGGAGGAAATGCGCCGCGTACTCAAAAGCGGACAGATTGTCGGTTTGACCACCAACATTTACTGGCTGTCCTATTTTCCCAACCGCTTCCGGTTTCAATTCAACGGCCATAACATTATCGTTCTGCGGGAAATTGAAAAAGGTTTCCGGGTCAGCGATCCCGTGCTGGAAAAGCCGGTGGACTGCCTAACCGAGGATCTGCTAAGGGCGCGTTTCGCCCGTGGCCCTCTTGAGCCTCACGGGTTCATGTATTATCCGCTTTCCATCAATCCGAGTCCCGATTTACGCGCGGCCTGCATCAAGGGAATGGAGGACACCTGTAATATGATGCTCAGAATTCCGCTGCCGATTTTCGGCATCCGCGGCATCCGGTATCTATCAAAAAGACTCATCAAGTTCGAAAAGACACAGGGTTTTGATGAAGCCTGCCGGCAGTTGGGCATGATCGTCCGTATGCAGGAGGAAGTCGGCACCGGCGGCGCGGGATTCCGTTATATGTATGCAGCTTTCTTGCAGGAAGCCGCTGAGTTGTTCGGCTCTTCGGACTTGGGGGAACTCTCGGAAGAGATGACGGCCATCGGCGACATCTGGCGCGAGTTTGCAGTGACGGCCGCACGCATCATCAAAAAAAGAGGCAAGCAGGAAGAGACATTTGCCAAAGCCGGCGGACTGATGCTGATTTGCGCCGGCAGAGAAGAAGAACTTTTTAAAAATCTGCGCGATGTAGCGGGAAAGCTGAAGGCCTGACGGACCATAATATTTTCTTTATTATTGCTGAAATCACGGGTATGAACCCCGCCCCATGGGGTGGGGTTCATACGCTCCGCTAATGGCGGGATAGTTCGTCCAACAAATTTCAGTGCGCTGAGCTTCTGAAATTTGAGTCTCACAATAAATTCTGCCGGGGCTTATGCGAATGATCTGGCTGAGTTTGTTCGCGGGCATTCCTTTGAGTGGCATCACTTCGAGCCGTTTTTAGGCAAAAAAATAAAGCCATGATACCAGTTCCATATGCTTCATTGTTTCATTTTGATGGGCTCAAATCCCACTCCGCTGCGCTTCGGGGATATCCCTTGAGGGATAATTCAACTTAAACATTTCAGATCACTGTGTTTCTGAAATGTGAGTTTCATTAATTCGCTCTAAGATTTTTCGCGCACTACGTTTCGAAAAATCGAGGCTCATTAAAAAACACTTTTTGCGCTATTGATTTTAATATAAGAAATAAGTTATAAAAATAATTACTACATTTGCCAGGAGTTTCCTATGAAGATAAACGAAGTCCCACAGGATGACGTCCCCGATTATTCTGAAGGCATAAAAAAAGGAAATTACGCCCTCGATGACAAGGGGAAATATGTCATGGTGCCCAGCAAGGGCTGGGTGATAGATGAAATGATCAACAGAATGGCTTATGATGAATACAGGGAAAAAGAGGAAGAAACCAGACAAGCGGTGCTTGCCGGCAAGAAAAGCCCGCTTGCTTATTATATGGAACTGCGGCAGATGACACCGGAGATTTTGGGGAAAACAGCGGGAATTGCCGCATTCCGGGTCAAGCGGCATTTGCGTCCGGAAATATTTGCCAAACTAAAGCCTTCGGTACTGGAGGCGTACGTCAAAGCCCTCGCGATTACGTCTGAAGAATTGCAAACAGTGCCCCAAAATCCAAGAGAAAGGTAATCACTATTCATGACTACAGAATTAATAACTCAGGAAACGTTAGCCAATGGCAGGACTTATATCCATCGAACGTCCGCGCATTGCGAAACGGGAGTTACAACCGCGCTGTTTCGCGATAAAGGTTTGGATATTTCCGAACCGATGATTTTCGGTATCGGCAGCGGTATTTTTTTTGGCCATCTGCCATTTATCAAACAGACAGGTCTGCCCATAAGCACCTTCAGATCCATTCCGGGATTGGTTTTCAAAAAAGCAGCCCAAAGACTGGGCGTAAAGGTTTTCAGAGAACGTTTCCGCAGCCCGCAAAAAGGCATGGATGAACTGCGCCGCGTTATCCGGACCGGACAGATTGTCGCCGTAACAACCAATATCTACTGGCTTTCGTTCTTTCCCAGACGCTATCGCTTTAATTTTAGCGGACACAACTTTGTCGTCCTGTATGAAAACGAAAACGGCTTCCGGATAAGCGATCCGGCTTTGCTGGAATATACGACGGATTGTTCAGCTTTCGATATGGAAAGGGCTCGTTTCGCGCGCGGACCAATGGAACCACGCGGCTTGATGTATTATCCGATCTCCGTCAATCCCAACCCCGACATCAGAAAAGCCTGTATTACCGGTATGACGGATTCCTGCAAGCAGATGCTCGGGATTCCCATACCGCTTTTTGGTGTAAAGGGAATGCGTTACGTTGCTAAAAAAATTTTAATATGGCCGGAAAAGCTGGGCTATGTTGAGGCCTGTCGGCAACTTGCTCACATCCTGCGCTTGCAGGAAGAAATGGGCACAGGGGGCGCGGGTTTCCGCTATATATTCGCGGCATTTCTGCAGGAAGCAGGCGAATTATTCGGCTCCAAAGAGCTCAATGAATTATCCAACGAGATGACGGCCATTGGTGATGTCTGGCGTGAATTTGCCGTGGTATCATCACGCATTATCAAAAATCGCAAATCAAAAAGCGAAGAAACTTTCGAAAAAGCGGGCGGATTGATGCTAATCTGCGCCGGGCGGGAAGAAGAACTTTTTAAAAATCTGCGGGATGTAATCGGTAAACTTAAAACATGAAGGCTCTGGAAGTTTCCGCCATATCTTTTTCCTATCATTCACCGGTTGATAAATCAGCAACCGGAGGAGTCGATTACGCTTTGCGCAGTTTCTCCATGTCGATAGAAGAAGGAAAGGTTCACGCGCTTTTAGGACCCAACGGGGCCGGCAAAACCACGCTGATGAAGATTATCACCGGTGTTTTAAGAGGCTATGCTGGAGAAGTTTTCGTGCTTGGAAATAAAATGCCTGAGAACAGCGCTCTTTTGTCCCTCGGTTGCGCGCCTCAGGCCATTTCGCTTTATATGCCGCTTACGGCACGGGAAAATCTGCATTTCTTCGGCGTGATGGCGAATCTCTCCGAGGAGCAAATAACCCAAAGATCGGTTGATGTGCTTGCCCAGACTGGGCTAACCGACCATGCCGACAAACTGATTTCCACATATTCCGGCGGAATGCAAAGACGCCTGAATCTGGCTGTGGCGCTTTTGCATTCACCGAAACTATTACTGCTGGATGAACCGACTGTGGGTGTCGATCCGCAAAGCCGCAATCACATTTACGAAACCATGAAAAATCTCAACGCATCAGGCATGACGATTTTATTATCCACGCACATTATGGAAGAAGCCGCGCGTTTGTGTTCCAGTGTGACGCTTCTGGACGGGGGCAAAATTGTTTTTGACGGGGCCATGTCCGCGATAGATAATTTGGAAAAGTTCTTCCTGGAAAAGACAGGACGGGGATTGCGTGATGATTAGAGCACAAAAGGATTCTTCTTTGCATAACTTTGTTGGCCGCGTTATGCTGTGAATAGTCCATTTGTGAATTTGCAGAAATGAAGTAAATATTTTCAATAAAGGTGAAGATAACTTGATTAGAAGACAGTTGGTTGAAATCGTTAAAAAAGAAATGCTGGTGATGCTTCGCGATAAGCAGACCATTCTTCTTCTTTTTTTCATGCCGCTGGCCCTGATTTTTTTCATGACGTTGGCGTTTAAGGGCGTCTATGCGGACAAAATATATGAAAAACAAATTCCGCTGGTTATTGAAAACGAATCCCAATCACCCAAGGCGAACCTGCTTGAGCAAAAAATACAGTCGAACAAGATGATTAAAATAGTTGAACTGCCGCCTGATATGGATAAAGATCGTATTTTTGAATACGGCAAAGCGCAGGTGCTCGTTGTCATTCCTAAAGGTTTTGAAGAAGGAACAAGACCTGTGGAAATTTATTTTGATCCCGTATTCGATACAGGCTACAAGGTTGCCGTCCGTTCGCTGATGACCAGTCTGACGGTCGAAGTCGTCATGGGCATAGATAACATTGAGGCCGTGGTTTCCGGTTTAATCACTGAGAAAACAAAGAGAGACATGATTGTCCCCAGCCCTCTTCAGCTTACGGTGCCCGCATATGCAATATTCGCCATGTTTTTTATTGCCATTCCCATGTCCATCGGCTTTTTAAAGGAAAAAAATGAAGGCACCCTGCAGCGTCTTTTTACTTACTCGGTAAGCCCCAGTGTCATTGCCCTGGGCAAAATTATTCCTTATTATGTAATCAATATCATCCAGTTTGTGTTGATGCTTTTCTTCGGTGCTTTTATCGCACCTCTCATTATCAATACGCCCTTTCAAATGGGAACCCATGTCTGGCATTTGATTCCGATTACACTGGTTGTGGCAGCCGCAACAACCGGCTTCGGTGTACTGATCGCGACGCTGGCTAAGACGCTGGAGCAGACGTCAACGCTGGCGGCAACCGGAGCCATTCTGATGGGCGTGCTGGGCGGCATCATGGTACCGCATTTTATTATGTCACATACGATGCAAAAACTGGCGATGATATCGCCGATATACTGGGCGCATCAGTCTTATCTGGATGTTTTTTTACGTAACGCTGAATTCAGCACGATATTACCTAAACTGGCCATTCTAGCGATTTTCGCGCTGGCCTGTTTCTTTATAGCGGGAAGGAGAATTAAATGGATGTAAATCAGCAATTAAGAGAGTTGAATGTTTCCTCACGGGAAGAATTAATTTTTAAGATCAAAGAACTGGTTATCAGCGCGTGTGAGATAGCAGACGTAAAGGCCGAGGACGTGCCGACCGATGTTCCTTTTATCGGGGGCCCCGGACCGCTTATTCTGGACAGTCTCGACGCGATGGAAATCGCTATGGAAATCAGATATCAGTTCGGCGTGGAATTGAAAAACGCCTCGACAGCGGCCAAAGCGATGAAAGATTTCAATACGCTGGCCGATTTCAT
>JASEHT010000131.1 GCA_030018675.1 Smithella sp. | reverse complement strand
CGAAAGAAGGCCGAAAGATAAAATCGGCTTTTAATCTCTCGTTATCTATAACTATTTGATTTCTGCCGTAAGACAAGATAATAATTTTTTTATCTTTTTACTTGATTTCCTCAAATAAATTATTATATTCAAGCAAAACTTGAAAAATAAGGATTTTTCTCCATGATAAATATGTATAAATGTAAGAAAAAGAACACCCTAATCGGCGAGGTCTGTATCGATACCACCTGTGAATGGCGCTTGAAAAACGAATCCTTTCTGAACTGTACCTGGGTCGCGTGCAACTACGGCCCGTTTACGCTGGAAGAAGTCGGCGATATGATGGGCGTTACCCGTGAACGTATTCGTCAGATTGAGGCCAAAGCGCTGAAGAAACTCCAGCATAAAAAGAGACGGGATCAGCTTAAAGATTTTGCCGCGCCGGGCAATGACTGGGATAGTCTGTAAATCGAATTTGAAGGTTTGAGAACGGGGAGGAAATTTCAGGATTTCTTTCCCGTTTTATCTTTGGCAAGAACTTCTTTCATCTGTTCTTTGCGCTCGTCGCGGGCAAAAAGCAACGCACAGATTGACGATTCAATATCCATAGCCGCGATTTTATCCATTCTCGGAACGATAGAGCAGAGGTTTTTCAATTCTTCGAAAGCTCTGGGCGACCGTTGCGCCAGAGTCTCCGCCATGTTTTCCGCTACTTCCATGAATTTTTCCGGCGGCTCGACTTTATTCACCAATCCGATTTTTAATGCCTCATTCGCGCCAATGGGCTCTCCCAGCATGACGATTTCCTTCGCTTTCGTTATACCGACAATCTGACTTAAAGGATAAAAGAAAGGATTGAACCCGAATTTCAATTCCGGATGGCAGAAAATAGCACTTTCGGAAGCAACCACAAGATCGCATATGGTAACCAGATTGAATCCACCGCCCAGCGCTATCCCCCCGACGGCGGCAATGACGGGTTTCTTACAGGAATAGATTTTTTTCAGGTACTTCATCATGGATTTGAGAAACGCATCGCTTTCATCATCCGGCAAGCTATTCATCTCTTTTATATCCATGCCGGCTGAAAACACATATTCTCCGCCAGTGATGACGATCGCCCTGACGTCCGGATCGATCTCCAGGTTAACAAAAACGTCATATAAATCTTCGCGCATTTCCTTGGAAATCGCGTTCATTTCATGGGGGCGGTTAAACTTTACAACCGCATACCCTTTTTTCTTTTCGACGATTAAAGTCTGATAACTCATTTTTTATGATCGACCATTATACGAAGTTCTTTGCCTGTTTTAAAAAAGGGAACTTTTCTTTCCTGCAGTTTTACCTGGGCGCCTGACTTCGGATTCCGTCCCATACGCGGTTTTCTCTCCCGGACTTCGAAGCTGCCGAACCCCCGTAATTCAATGCGCTCTCCGCGTTTTATCGCGTCAACCATGGAATCGAATATTATATTCACCACGTAACCCACGTCCTTGAGCGAATACGTTTTCAGTTGCTCCTGTAATTGCTTGATCAAATCGTTTTTTGTCATAATTATCTTTGTCCTTTTATCTCGCAGGATAGTATAAATAATGCAAGCCTATCTTGCTTTCCGTCTTTTCTTTTAATGAATCCGTCAGTTGACTGACCGCGCTCTCCAGGAATAAATCAAAAGGAGACAGTCTCTTTTTCTTCGGATAAACCAGGTCGTAATCGCCTTTTTTACCGGATAATTCACCGGCCAGTTTAGCGGCAGACGACATATCGCCCAGCTGATCAACCAAGCCGAGCTCTTTGGCTTTTCGGCCGGAGAACACGCGTCCATCGGCCATCTCCAGAACCTTTTCCCGTGGAATTTTCCGGTCTTTGACAATCACGTCCACGAATTGATTATAAATATCATCCACCAGTTCCTGCACGATTACCTCTTCTTCCGCTGTCATATCCCTGAGAGGAGAACCGATGTCTTTATATTCTCCGCTTTTCACAACTTGCGATTTGACCCCGATTTTCTTAAGCAGTTCCTCAAAATTGGCAAACTGCATGATCGCCGAAATGCTTCCGGTGATTGTTCCGGGATTGGCGACGATTTTATCCGCGGCGCAGGCGATGAGCAATCCGCCCGAGGCGGCTATCGACCCCATGGAGACAACAACTTTTTTCTTTTTCTTCAGTTCAACGACCGCGTCATAAATTTCCTGGGAAGCGGCTACTCCGCCGCCGGGAGAATCCACCCTCAAGACCACCGCGATAATGGAGTCGTTCTTGCCGAAATCAGACAGTTGTTCCGTAATCTCGCGTGAGTCGGCAATCATGCCTTCAACGAGCACAACGCCTATTCGATTCTTCAGTGAAAAACCGCTGCTCTTTCCCGAACTCAATCCGGCTCTGAAAAAAGAAATGTAAAACAACAATCCAAAAACCAGGAGTATCAACATTCCAAAAAGAACCGGATGTTTTCGCATGTTTATTCGCCCTCTTGCTGGGGAGTAATTTTAACGTCAGCCAAAGCCATACTGAGACTGGAACCGATGTTTTCCTTGTTGTTCAGGTACTGATTGGACGAAGGCGTCGGAGTCGGCGCGGGAGCTTCCAGTTCCTTAATGCTTAATCGTATTTTTTTGGATTTGGCATCAATGCTTTTAACAATGGCAGATACCGTATCACCCACTGCATAGAGTTCCGATGACGTCTTGACGCGTTTCTGGCTTATTTCTGAGATATGAACCAGGCCTTCGATGCCTTCTTCAATTTCCATGAATATTCCGAAATCCGTGAAGTTGGTTATTCTACCGGTAACAACGCTGCCCGGAGCATACTTAGCGGACAACTCATCCCACGGATTTTTTTCGATCTGTTTGATGCCCAACGAAAACTTTTCGTTCTCCACATCGATATTCAGAACAACCGCTTCGACTTCCTGACCCTTTTTGAAAAATTCGGAAGGATGATTGACTCTATGCTTCCATGAAATATCCGACACATGAATTAATCCGTCGATTTTTTCTTCAATTCCCACGAATATGCCGAAATTGGTAATATTTCTGACAACGCCCTTGACAACCGTCCCCGGAGGGTATTTCTCCTTCAACTTTTCCCAGGGATTCGGCGTCGTCTGCTTCAGACTCAGCGAAATCCGTTTGGTTTGAGAATTGACGTCCAGGACCATGACCTGCATGGATTCACCAATGTTAAGCACTTTGGACGGATGCTTGATTTCCCGCGTCCAGTACATTTCCGATATATGGACGAGGCCTTCAACGCCCGTTTCCAATTCCACAAAGACCCCGTAATCCGTCAAGTTGACAACTTTTCCTTCTACAATCGCTCCGATGGGATATCGTGCCGCAATGTTTTCCCAGGGATTGTCGCTGAGTTGCTTAAGACCGAGAGAAACTCTTTCTTTTTCCGCATCGAAGGAAAGGACTTTCGTGGTAATTTTATCGCCTTTTTGAAATATTTCCGAAGGCTTAAGAATTCTCCCCCAGGAAATGTCCGTCACATGCAGAAGACCGTCAATGCCACCCAAATCGATGAAAACGCCATAGTCGGTAATATTTTTGATGATGCCTTCAACAACGTTGCCTTCCTGTATGCTTTTTAAAATATCTTTCTTTTCCGCTTCTCTTTCCGAAGCCGCGATCGAACGGCGAGATAAAACGACATTGTTGCGTTTCCGGTCGTATTTAATCACTTTGAAATCCAGCGTCTGGCCGACATATCTGTCCAGATCTTTTACCGGACGGACATCGACCTGCGAACCGGGAAGAAAAGCAATGATGCCTATGTCAACGGAAAGACCTCCCTTGACTTTTTCCACAACCACGCCCTCGACCAGCGTGTCATTTTCGCAGGCGTTTTTAATTTCATCCCATATTCTTACTTTCGACGCCTTATCACTGGACAAAACCAGACTGCCTTCAGAATCTCTTCTATCGACAAAAACATCTATTTCATCGCCGACGGAAATGTTTATATTTCCTGTCGCGTCTTTAACTTCGTTAATTGGAATAAAACCTTCGGTCTTCCAACCGACGTCGACCATGACCCGGTCATCTTTTATTTGAACGATTTTGCCTGTGGCGATATCGCCATACTGAATCTGATTAAGGCTTTGTTCGTAGAGTTCCTTAAAGTTCATTTCTTCTTCTTTCGAAGAAATCGCCTGAATTCCGGATGAGGAATTTTCATCAACATCCTTTTTGTTCGTTAAGTTTGAGTTATTATTGTTAACCATTAAACCAAATCCCCCTATTTTTTATGAAACCCTGCAATTTTGAAGGTTTAACACACTGAATATTAAATATCAATCATATTATTTCAAATTATTTCGGCGTTTTTTTCGAAATATCAGAGATGATATGATCGACAACCTCGTCAATCGACAAATAATCGGAATTTATAATGATTGCTCCCTCTGGAGGTTTCAGGGGAGCCAATACTCTTCCCTTATCCTGCTGATCTCTCGCCAGCATAACCTTGCTGATCGATTCCATTTCCTGGGAATTACCTTTCGACTGAAGCTCCTTGTGTCTTCTGTTTATTCTTTCGTCCAGCGTTGCATCAAGATAAAATTTGTAATCTGCGTCGGGGAAAACCACAGACCCCATATCTCTCCCTTCCGCGACGATACCGCCATCTGCGCCAGCCTCTCTCTGAAGATTCAGCAACTTTTCACGCACAACAGCGAAGGTGGATATTTTTGATGCGGCCATGCCTATTTCTTCCGTTCGAATTTTATCTTCAACATCTTCGCCATCAACGGAGACTTTCATTTTCCCGTTGGAATTATTCAAGGATACGGTCGTATTTGAGCACAAATCGCACAAGCGGGAAATGTCATCAAGGGGCATTCCTAATTGAACGGCTTTATAAGCCAACCCCCTGTAAAGCGCTCCTGTGTCCAGATAAATATAGCCAAGTTTTTCGGCCAAAATTCTACTGACCGTGCTTTTCCCGGCTCCCGCCGGCCCGTCTATCGTTATGACAAGTTTCTTATTCATCCCTTGTATCCGCCTTGCCGCACCGTCACTACCAATGAAAACTTGTTTTTAAAAAAAAGGAGATGTAATATGAATGAAACAAATTATTATTTGAGATATTTATGCGCAAATTGAGACAAAATCAATATTTTTATTTAATGCTTCCGATACTGGCAATTATTTTTCAAGCGAATGTCTGCCTGGCGGAATTTACGATTGAAGATGAAAGAAAAGTCGGCAAAGAATTCTTCGACAAACTCGAAGAGCATGAGCTTTTACTGAAAAAGAAAGTTCTAAACGATTACATCACCGAAATAGGCACTCTGGTTCTGGCCCAAACCTCAAGGACTCCCTTCGACTTTAAATTCTCCATTGTGGACAGTTCGGCCATCAACGCGTTTGCCACTCCTGGTGGTTACATTTACATCAACAAAGGTTTGATCATGGCCGCTGAAAGCGAAGCGCAATTGGCGGGAGTCATCGCTCATGAAATCGGACACGCCAACGCGCGTCACGTTGCCAGTATTATTCAAAAATCGAAAAGAATGAATATCGCCGCGATGGCGGCAGTATTGGCTGGTCTGTTTCTAGGGGGTGGGGGAGAAACCACAGCGGCTATTGCCGCGTTTTCCATGGCCGGCGCCAGCACCATGACATTGCGATATATGCGTCAGCATGAAGAAGAAGCCGACCGCATGGGCATAGAATATCTTGTCCGAGCCGGTTATTGTCCGACAGCGATGATTGATTTTCTCAAAATAATGAAACAGCATGAATTTCTTTCCAAAACCATGCCTTCTTACATGCAGACGCATCCGGGTACGGATGACCGTATTTTCTATATTGAAAGTCTGATTCTAACGAGATTTCCGCCGAACAATGTAAAAAACATCATCGGTAATTTCAGCAGAATTCAGGATCGGGTTCCGTTAAACACATCCGAACTGGGCAGACGATACAGAAAGCTGGAAGAAGCCATCAAAAAAGAACCTGAAAATGTCGATTTGCTTTACAGCCTTGCCACTGTCGAAGACAAGCTGGGACAGACCGCGTCGGCGCTTGAACACTTTCAAAAAGCGCTGACTATGTCGCCGCGTGATTACGACATATTAAGGAACATCGGTTCAATATACTTAAAGACCGGTGATACCGATCTGGCTAAAAAATATCTTCATCGGGCGTTAAATTTAAATCCTAATCATCCTGAAATTATATTGACTTTGGGCAGGACGTATTTTGCTTCGGGCGAATATGAAAAAGCGCTCGAATCTTATCTGCGAATCAAGGATGCAGACCTTGAAGATACAGACATTCATTACCTTCTTGCCATGGCTTATGGCAGAGTACACAATAAAGGAGATTCTCATTATCATTTCGGGCTGCATTTTAAAAACGCGAGCCGCTATGAAAGCGCCTTGTTTCATTTCAAAGAAGCGCTGAATTATTTTCCTAAAAAATCCGACAGAACAACCGACATTAATCGGGAGATACAAGAATTGGCGGATCGACCCGCTAAACGCTCTACCCGTAATCCGAGGCGCTAGATATTTTTTCTTTTGTGTTATGATTGTGTCCGTATCCACTTGACATTGTCGCCGTCTCTGCATATTTTAACAAAAATTCTTAAAGGATTAGCATATGCCAATTTATGAATTTCGCTGCAGAAAGTGCAAAAAGATTTTCGAAAG